>JAITIZ010000341.1 GCA_031279215.1 Planctomycetaceae bacterium | reverse complement strand
TCGGAGGATTTCAGTTTGAAAGCATTACAAATTGTAATGCTTTGGTTGTTTTCTGCGATTAAACGACTTTTAAGAACACGCCAATAGTTTGCGGGATTACTGCTTTCGCTCAAAACAGCAGCAATATCAACAGCAGCAAACTGCCATTTGGAATTTTCTTCGTCCAAAACAGCTCGTACTTCTTTGTCGTCGAAAAAACTGATAGATATTTTATTCATAACATTATTATGTTTTGATGAGAGCATAATAGAGATTGAAAGATTGAAAAATGCACATTGGCTTTTCAAACGGTTTGTTAGCAGCAGTTACCAAGTCTGTTTTTATCGTTACTCTTGCCGTTGCCAATGCCTCCTGATATTTTTGTTAAACATATATTGAAATTATTTACGGGCGCAAAGGTAAATAAAAAATTATTCTCCATAAGGAAAAATAAACAAGCTGGCGGAACAGCGCAACACTGACAGGCGTGTCAAATTCATGCGTTATATTACACTCGAAAATCGAAAAATATCAAGAGGGTTGTCGATATCTGTCTATTTTAAATTACTCCAATTCGTAATATCTGTTTATTTTGAACACGAAATACACGAAACTTCACTAACGACACAAAAATTATACGAAAAGGACAACAAAAAATTTTTTCGTATGTTTCGTGTTAAAAAAAAATTAAAACAAAAATGTCAAAATAGACAGTTACGGTTGTCAGTTTATTGAGGAGAAAACAGCACTCAAATTATACTCACTTAATAATACTCATTGCACGTATATTGTATTCCGTACTAAAAAATCTTTTTTAATTTGGTAATTTGTCAATGTTGTGTAACTATTCCGTATTCGCCCCGAAAGGACAATACGAAAATATTTCAAACAAACAACGCCCAATAAAGCCAACATATTTAGTTGATAGTGGAGAGTTGATAATGTCGCAAGCGGAATTATTGCCGTTTTGGTAATAATCCGCTTGCGACACTATCAACTCTCCACTATCAACTATCAACTAAATAAGATGTATCAAAATAAACAGTATATTATTATTGTTTCCTCTGCCCGCTTCTCCGGTCATTCCGAAACGATTTTGATGGGAATTTGTACGGTAAATGTACAACCTTGACCGGGTTGACTTACAAGAGTTAGGGTTCCGCCAAGACGTTCAACTGCGTGCTTGACAATAGCAAGCCCTAAACCCGTACCCGGAACACGAATCCCATTACCGGATTTAATCCGATAAAATCGTTCAAAAATACGGGATTGTTCCTCCAAAGCAATCCCGCAACCCGTATCTTTACATTGAATAACAAGCATCTGTTCTGTTTTAAACGAAAAAGCAAGACAAATATTTCCATGTTCCGGCGTGAATTTGATAGCGTTATCGACGAGATTTTGTAACACAAGACCAAGACGTTTGGTATCGGTCAAAAAAGGACACTCCGGCATATCCGGTTCAATAATCAACTCAATCCCTTTGTCAACAGCCTTCGGAAAAAATAAATCTTCAAGTAATTGTTTTTGTTCGTTAATTGTGGTTATTTCCAAACGGGTTGGAGACGATTCCTGTTCTACATCGTGCAAGGAAAGAAGATCATCGGTCAACGCCTCCAACCGAGAAACATGCCGGTCAAGAATTTTAAAAACCGTTTGAAACATTTCCGGTGTAGCGCAAACTCCATCAGTAATATTGTCCAATGTTGCACGAATTGTTGTCAACGGTGTTCGTAATTCATGGGACGTGTTGGCAACGAAGTCAATTTTCATTCGGTTTGTTTCGGTAATTGCCGTCAGATCATTGATAATCAATAAAATAGCAATTTCATTTTGATCGTTTTCGCCCGATATATTGATTTTTTCAAGTTCCAGCGAACATTTGCGCTCTCGCAACTTAATATCAACACGTTTCGGTACAGCAATCGCCGAATCTTGCTCCTGATCATAAAAATAAAAATCAAGAATCGGTGTATATCGTAACAAATGTTGAATTGGAACCGGATTGCCGGGTGTTGCCAGTTCAAACATTTCTTTTGCCGATTCATTGTAATAAACAACCTGATCCGAAGAGTTTAATGCAAACACGGCATCAGGAAGATAACGCAAAATTGTTTGAAGCCGTTCACGCTGCCGAGAAATTGTTTCAAGTTGTGAGGCAACCGTGTTGCGCATTCGGTTGATGGCGTCAATGAGTTGAACAAGTTCACGTGAGACCGACAATTCCAGAATAGGTTCAAAATTTCCTTCCGCAATTCGTTGAGCGGAAGAACTAATTAAACGAAGCGGTTTATACCAAATCCAACTCAGAAACACCGAAAGAATAATTGCCGTAAAAAGCATCAGTACAAAACCTGTTACAACCGCATAAAAAAAGTTGCGCTGATCTTTTACAAGATCAGTAACAGGAATTGCAACCCGAACAACTGCAACAATATTTCCCTCAAATCGAACCGGAACAGCAAGATAACGATAATGAATTCGTTTTGTTTGGCTGAATCGAAGTGATTCTGATTGTTGACCGGTTAATGCGGTATGGATTTCCGGATGTTGTTCGGTGTGATGCCGTTCCATTTTTTCGGCGGGATATTCCGAATCGCCGAGAACATTGCCTTCCGTATCAACAATGGTCAAACGAAATTCCGGTATTTTAGAATAGGAACGGCAATATTGTTCGATTATTTTTGGGGCGTCGTGCCAAGATTCTTCGAGTCCGTCCCGAACCATAAAAAGAAGTTGCTGCTGAAATTGTTTCGAAATTTTTGTTGTGTGCTGATTGACTTCATGGGTAATGTAACCAAAACCTAAACCAAGAATCAAACCAATCAACAGAAGATTACCACAAAGTAAAATAGTAAAAAAACTAGGAAATTTCATTGGATATTGTAAACGTTACAAGGTAAATCTGTGCGAACACCAACAGAAATAAACAAAACAAACAGAGTAAACGTATCTATTCAGTAGCCGCCTCGAAGGGTAAGGTGTGCAAAATCGGTCAAAAAAATAATCTCCAATGTCCACATGCTGATTGTTAAAATAGGTAAAATTTTTTCGGATGATTTCGGCATTTTGTGGGGTATTGTTCGCGTGAATTATCCAGAGGTAGGTGATGTTTCGCCTGAAACATCACGTCGGTGATAGCCGACTTGTCCCTGTTTTGGGACGGCAATTCGTGTTGCCGAGCGGTTTGGAATCCGGTGAACCGGTTCTTTTTCTTTTGCCCCCCTATTTTTTACAGTCTTTACTGATATAATACCACACGTTTGTTTTTTGGAGTACCAAACCCAATGTTAAACACGATACGCTCTTTTATTTTACACAACTATGTAATGGTGTTTGATTTACGTTTTGGTGATTGATCAAAAATTTTCTGTTTTCGATGTATCTTACTCCTCCTCCACCTCTATTTTATATCACATTTTCCAGAAAGGAAGAACCAATGTGTTTGGAATTTGACCTGAGTTTATACGGAATCCGTGCGGCGCAAGTTTTTCATAACGCCTCTCCCGCAATACTTTGCGAAGAAGCCCTTTCAAGAGAAGGTTCCGTATTGGCTTCAACAGGAGCATTGATTAATAGTTCGGGACAAAAAACCGGACGAAGCCCCAAAGATAAACGTATTGTTAAAAGTCAACCTAGCGAAACCGATATTTGGTGGGGAGAAATCAATATTCCGATAACTCCCGACGATTTCAATGAAACTAAAACCCGTGCCATTGATTATTTGAACACGCGGGATTTGGTTTATGTTGTGGATGGTTATGCCGGTTGGGATCCCAAATATCGGCTCAAAATCCGTGTTATTTGTTGTCGGGCATACCATGCGCTGTTTATGGCCAATATGTTGATCCGTCCCGCAAAAGAGGAACTCTCCCATTTTGGCACACCGGATTTCGTCATCTACAACGCCGGTCAGTTTCCCGCTAACCCCAAACAAAAATCTGTCGGCAGTGAAACATGTGTAGCGTTGTCGTTTGAACAGGGCGAATTTGTCATACTCGGAACACAATATGCCGGTGAAATGAAAAAAGGCGTGTTTACGATTATGAACTATCTCATGCCCAAAAAAAGTATTGTTTCAATGCATTGTTCCGCCAATGAAGGTAAAAACGGCGATGTATCTATTTTTTTCGGGCTTTCGGGAACCGGAAAAACAACCCTTTCAACTGAACCGCATCGCCGTTTAATCGGTGATGACGAACATTTTTGGACAAGCGAAGGGATTGTCAATATTGAAGGCGGTTGTTATGCCAAATGTATTAACCTTGCCCCGGAAAGTGAGCCGGAAATTTTCAGCGCAATTCGATTTGGGACGGTTTTGGAAAATGTGGTTTATGATCAACAAACACGAGTTGTTGATTTTACGGACGATTCTATTACGGAAAACACCCGTGCTTCGTACCCAATTGAATTTATCGACAATATCAAGATGCCGTGTGTGGGGGGACATCCGAAAAATATTGTATTTTTGTCTTGTGATGCATTTGGGGTATTACCGCCGGTGAGCGAACTGACGCCGGAGCAGGCAATGTATCATTTTATTAGCGGTTACACGGCAAAAGTTGCGGGAACAGAAGTGGGTGTTACGGAGCCGGAAGCGACATTTTCGGCTTGTTTTGGTGCTGCGTTTCTTGTTTGGCATCCGGCAAAGTATGCCGAATTACTCGCGGTCAATATGAAAAAATACGGTTCAAAAGCATGGCTTGTCAATACCGGTTGGAGCGGCGGAAAATATGGTATTGGTAAACGTCTTTCTATTAAACATACCAGAGCTATTATTGACGGAATTCACAGCGGTGAACTTGCGCAACAGAAAAAAGAAACCGATCCTATTTTTGGTCTTGCAATCCCCACTTCGTGTTCGAATGTACCAAGTGAAATCTTGAACCCAAGAAACATCTGGAAAGATAAAACCGAATATGACCGGTTAGCCATGTATCTTGCCGGTTTGTTCAGAAAAAATTTCACGAAATACGAATCAGATTCTTCTCCCGATATTCTCAACGCCGGACCGCTAAAATTCACCGAATAACTAAATAAGTTACAGAATAAACAAATTTTACCGAAACAATTTTTGGTGTGCTTCGTAATATTTCAGTGGAATTTCCCTAGTGTTCACTGGCTGGTTGTTGTTGGACAGGACGGTTGAGTGAGGAATTAGAATTACTGTAATATATCAGTGGATTTTTTTTCGTAACTGTCTATTTTGACGTTTTTGTTTTAATTTTTTTGTAATCTATACTCATTGTACTTTAAAATTCTGTTTTATAAGAGTAGAATTTTTGTATTCTTTATTTAAAAATCCTGTAAATTCTGTTTATCCCGTCCCAATCCGTTGATCTTGTCCAAAAACGAAAACTGAATTGTCAAGTGTGATGAGTATATCAGTGAAATTTTTGTTTTTCGCTCTTAACCCCGCTAGGGGTGTGAAATGCATAACCGGCGGTGAAGCGAAGCGCAACCGCCGGAGCAGGAACTCTCCCATTTTCCAAAGCCCTGCAAGGGCGAGATAATAGTTGAGAGTTGAGAGTGGATAGTTGATAGTTCGCATGCGGATTTATTGCCGGAATGGTTGTAAATCGCTTGCGACACTATCCACTATCAATAATCTCGTCCCTGCGGGACTAAGAAAACATAAGAATAAGAAATTAACGAAATGCCGCGAAAATAGAACCAAAAAAAGTATTCCACTGATAGATTACAAATTTTTTTAAAATAATCTGCGAAAATCTGCGTCATCTGCGGACGATTTCAATTATGTGCTCGTTAAGAAAAGAGACTGTTACTCTCATTTGTCCTTATAGAAAAAAATTCCACTGAAAATATTACAAAAAAATATTTTCTTGAAACAAATTGTTGGGGGGCTTGCGGAAATGGATTGACTGGTTTATATTTAGCTTTTTGCATTTCTATTCAATCTTCAATTCAGGTTGTTTTCTTGAGTTGCAATTGAATTTCCAAACAGTTAACTGTTATAAATCTTTCTTTGTTTTCGCTAACAAGATATGTTTTCTTTCCAAATTATTACGACAGTGTTGTTTTTGTTTATGGTTTTGGCTCAAGAAACTCCCGTGCAACCGGAATCTTCCTCCTCGCAAGGAATTCGTCCCGATATTGAAGCTAATTATGTTCGATCCGAAGCAGAAGCCGAAGCTCTCGGTCAGAAAAATAAAGAGTTCATGGAAAAATTTTACGCCTTCCGTGAATCCAACAAAAAACTGAATGCCCTAAAAGTTGAATATCCCGCCGCTAAATCAAACCGGCAAGAAATAATTGAAAAAGAATATTGGCCTTTGTATAACAACGGTTTGGAAATCTATAAACAAATGTTTTCCGTCGGTTTTGAAGCCTTCGACGAAACACCAAACCGTAACCCGTTCGTTAATAATATTCTTTATGGAATGGTCGAATGGGAATACCGTCGCGAAAATTATGAGCAATCGGTCTCGATATTCAAACGGCTTGTTGCTAAAGGAGTTGCTCGTGAAGCCGATGTTCTTTATGCGTATGCCGGTCTGGCAGCGTTGTTGACTTCCAACCTGGACGAAGCCGAATCATGGCTCAAAACCGCAACCGAAAATGGATATCTGGAAAAAGTCCTGAAAAGTTTCGGCAAAACAAAAGAAGGACAAGAACAAGTTAGGTCTCTTGAAGGTTTTTATAACCGTATTCCGCAATCTAAAAAAGATTGGGCAAAAGAAACAGAAATCCGCAAAGCCGAAACCGAAACCGGTGAAAAAAATCCGTCTCAAAAATTACCCCGCGTTCAAATTAAAACAAACAAAGGAACTATTGTGATTGAACTTTTCGAAAACGAAGCACCTAATACGGTTGCCAATTTTATTTCGTTGGTTGAAAAAGGATTTTACAATGGAACTGTTTTTCATCGTGTTTTGCCGCTATTTATGGCTCAGGGCGGTGATCCAACCGGAACAGGCCGCGGCGGACCTGGTTACACTTTTAACGATGAATGCGGATCGAAATTTCCCAACGCCCGAAAACATTTTCGTGGTTCCTTGAGTATGGCCAACGCCGGTCCCAATACCAATGGCTCTCAATTTTTCTTGACTTTTGTACCAACTTATTTTCTTGATGGACGTCATACAGTGTTTGGGCGTATTGTCGAAGGAATAGAAGTTTTAGCAGACATTCAGAGGTTCAATCCGCAGGATGAAAACAGTGTGATCCCAACTCTCGATAAAATTGAAGAAGCAAAAGTTCTCAATAAACGTGAACACCCTTACGAACCAGTTAAAAATACCAACCGATAATACACTTACACCCAAAAATACAATCTAATAATTTTACCGTTACAAAAAAACAAAAAAATTTTTGTTTTTTAACCGGACAACAACAGCGTAGGAAAAAGATCACAAGAGTGATCACAAAATAAAAATTCCACGATATATTACAAACTTTCAACAAAGGAGATACTAAAATGGCTTATTCTTGGAATAAAGATCTTGAAACAGGAAATTCTCTTATTGATTCACAACATCAGCAATTGATTAAGGCGATCAATGATTTATTGTCGGCCTGCGCTACTGGACAAGGACGCGATACTCTTCATAAAACATTAGATTTTTTAGTATCTTATACGTCCAAACATTTCGGCGATGAAGAACGATTGCAACAACAATACCAATATCCTGATTACCAGAATCACAAAAAACTTCATGAAGATTTTAAGGTGTTTGTTCTGGATCTCGCAACACAAATGAAAACATCGGGTCCTACAACAACATTGGTTAGTAAAGTAACTTTTGGAGTTGGTGATTGGTTGATCAACCATATTAGAAAAGAAGATACTAAAGTTGCCGTATGCATTCGCGAAAAAAAAGTATAAAATAGCGTAACATCTCACTCGGAGAAACTCCTAAAAATTTCGTGTTTTATCTAAAAAGTTTGTCAATAGCCTTTATTTTCAAAGGTAAAGTTTTTATGGAATAGATTTTTAGAAATCCTTTCAATAAACTTTTTAAAAACTCTGCGAAAATTTGCGTAATCTGCATCTGCGGACGATTTGAACTATGCAACGAAAATCGTTTTATCTTATTGTTGTTTTTTCTATTATTTGTGTGGTTCTTTTTGCGGGACAACGAACTCGTCAAACACAACCATCGAAGTTACAACAAGCATTGCCTGTTACGGAAAAACCGGTGTTGCCGCTTTTGTTTCTTAGTTCGGAAGAAATCCGTTTTCCGCCGCAACAACCGGGTGATCGCAGTACGGCACCGCGAACAATTATTTTGGTTGGCGATCCGAAAACGGAAGGACTTTACGTAACACGAACACTGATTCCAAAAGGCAAACAAATTATTCCGCATTGTCATACGGATTCGCGAACAGTTGTTGTTCTTTCGGGGACATATTATTACGGTATTGGCGAAGAATTTGATGTTCAAAAACTTGTTCCGCTTCCGCCGGGGAGTTTTTTAACAGAACCTGCCGGAATTCCTCATTTTACGTGGGCAAAAGATGAAGATGTTCTTATTCAGACGACCGCGGTTGGTCCTTCCGGTACACAAATTGTCCCAGACAAACCATCGCAAAAACGTCCCTAACCGTTTAGATAGTAATCCGCATGCGACACTATACTCATCACACTTGACAATTCGGTTTTCGTTTTTTGACAAGATCAACGGATTTTGACAGGATAAACAGAATTTACAGGATTTTTAAATTAAAGAATACAAAAATTCTACTCTTATAAAACCGAATTTTAAAGTACAATGAGTATA
Organism: Planctomycetaceae bacterium; assembly: GCA_031279215.1. Classification (GTDB taxonomy): domain Bacteria; phylum Planctomycetota; class Planctomycetia; order Pirellulales; family Thermoguttaceae; genus WRKP01. The sequence goes on along the minus strand of JAITIZ010000341.1, from coordinate 3,966 downwards.
TTAACTATTAACTATTAACTATTAACTATTAACTATTAACTATTAAACCGGTCTGCCGCAAAATGTGCAACACCCCAAAATAACCAACCTATAACAGAATAGAGTATAAGATTTTCATAAGTGTTGTTGACAATTTTTTATAATCAAATAATATAATAAACAGTTTGATGTTTTACCGGTAATTTCATAAAACAACGCCTTTTTCCGAACACACTCATGCCGACTTACGAATACTGTTGTGATACTTGTTCTCATGAATTTGAGGAATTTCAATATATTAAGGATGAACCGCTTAAAAAATGTCCCAAGTGCGGTCAAAACACTCTTCGCCGTCTGATTAGCGGCGGAGCGGCAATCGTTTTTAAGGGCAGTGGTTTTTATCAAACTGATTACCGGAGTGATTCTTACAAAAAATCAGCTCAATCAGAATCGCCAGCCGCTCCAGTAACAACTCCCAACGCATGCAATCACTGTCCGTCAGCACCCACTTGCAAAGAATCAACATCAACACCAACATCCTCCGAAACAACAAAACCCAAAAATCCTAAATAAACGGTCAATTTTAATTATATGCCCAAAACTGCTCTTATTACTGGAATTACCGGACAAGACGGAGCTTATCTTAGCCGTTTTTTGTTAGATAAAGGTTATATTGTTCATGGATTGAAACGCCGTAGCTCCTCGTTCAACACAGGACGAATTGACAAAATTTATCCTGATTCCAGCGAACCGGCAAGCCGGTTTTATCTTCATTTTGGCGATATGACGGACTCAACAGGTTTAGTTCGTGTTCTTCAGGAAACGCAACCGGATGAGGTTTATCATCTTGCGGCAATGTCGCATGTTCGGGTTTCGTTTGACATGCCGGAATACACCGGTGATGTGGATGCATTAGGAACGATTCGATTATTGGAAGCGATTCGGTTGCTCAAATTGGAAACCAAAACCCGATTCTATCAAGCCTCAACATCAGAATTATTTGGCGGTGTTTGTTCAGAGCCTTTCTCGGAAACTTCTCCCTTTCACCCGCGAAGCCCTTACGCCGTCGCAAAATTGTACGCTTATTGGGCAACTGTCAACTATCGAGAAGCCTATCATTTTTTCGCATGTAATGGAATTTTGTTTAATCATGAAAGCCCGTTTCGCGGTGAAACATTCGTAACACGAAAAATTACCCGTTCCGTCAGCCGAATCAAATGGGGACTTCAGAAAAAACTCTTGATTGGTAATCTTAATGCCAAACGCGATTGGGGACATGCCGCCGATTATGTTGAGGGAATGTGGATGATCCTCCAGCAGCCACAACCCGATGATTATGTCCTCGCAACCGGTGAAACTCGTAGTGTTCGCGAATTTATCGAAGCAGCTTTTTCTGTAGCGGATATTTCTATCGTCTGGAAAGGAACCGGTGTTGACGAAAAAGGTTATAACACCCAAACCGGTGAATTACTTATTGAAATTGACCCGCGTTACTTTCGCCCTTCGGAAGTTGATGTTCTTTTGGGCAACGCACGAAAAGCACAACAAAAACTCGGTTGGTCGCCTAAACATTCTTTTACAGAACTCGTTCAAGATATGATGCAACACGACTTAAACAACGCCCAAACAGAAGCATTACAAAAATAATAATCAATGATCTGATAAATGTTACCAAAAAGAAGAGTTACCAAAACAGACCGTTATAACATTAGAAGAATTTATGGACAAAAAGTGTTGTTTTTAATTGTGAGAAGTATATCCGCTATCAACTATTTACAATCAACTATTTACAATCAACTATTCACTATTTACAACCAACTATTCACTATCAACTACTTATGGGACATTATAAAATTGATAACATTAATTTGTTTATTTCAGAGCGGGGAACAGGGCAACTGATTGTGTTTGTTCATGGTTTTCCGTTTGACCATACAATATGGGATCGAACCTGTAACGTATTGCAAAATGATTTCCGTGTAATTGCTCCTGATTTGCGAGGACTTGGTCAAAGTGAATTACCGGACGGTTGGAACATAACACCAATGGAACAATTTGCCGATGATTTACATTTTTTACTCCCAAGATTGGGAATTGGGGAAAAGAGAGGGGAAAAGATCGTGATTTGCGGATTGTCGATGGGCGGATATATTGTGATGCAATATGCCCGAAAATACCGTAACGAATTAGCCGGTCTGGTACTTTGCAACACGAAAACAATTACCGATTCTCCGGCAGTTGCGGAAAACCGCCGCAAACAAGCCGCCGGATTAATTGACGGAACTCTGGAACTTCGCTCCATTGCCGATGCAATGATTCCGAAACTTTTTGCAGAAACAACATCGAAAGAAAAACCGGAAATCATACAAGAATTACGGGCGGTGATTGAATCGAATCAACCTGCCGGTGTTGCGGCGGCGGCACTTGGAATGGCGGAGCGGTTGGATACTACAGAATTGTTGGGTGAATTGGAAATTCCGGTTTTAGTTATTTGTGGTTCGGAAGACCAATTTTCGCCGCCTTCTGAAATGAAACCGCTCGCAGAAAAAGCAAAACACGGAACATTTGCCGAAATTCCCAATACCGGACATCTTCCGCCTTTGGAACAACCGGAACTTTTCGCAAACACCTTGAAAAAATGGATACACTCATTGCCCCAATAATATACTCATCACACTTGACCATTATTCGGTTTTCGTTTTTTGACAAGATCAACAGATTGTGACAGGATAAATAGAATTGATAGGATTTTTAAATAAAAGATACAAAAATTCTGTTCTTATTATACTGTATCCCATAATAAAAAGGTCAGTTTGAATCATCGGTACTCAACTTCGCCCTGCACTCTTGTCTCCTTTCTCATTAAAAAATTATATCTATCTATTCAGTAGCAATTCTCTTGTTTATTATCAGGCGTAATTATTCCGCGAAATTTTTGTTTTTTGATCTTAACCCAGCTAGGGGTTAAGAAAGGAAAAATAAAAACGATACGATAAAGTAAATACGGATCGTCGGTCTTTCCTTGGCTTCTGAAAATCATGAAATTCATAAAGTTTACAGTCCGACAATAGTAATTATTTTGCCGTTTATTTTTTTCTTTTTCATATAAATTTTAGTGTCCCATTTTATTCTTTTGCGTTGGTCAAAAACGACAAGCCAGCCTTCTTCGCAACCATGAATGTCCATATAACGGGCGGTTTGTTCGAGACCCTTTTCGATATATTTTTCACTGTAACGAATTTTGAGTTCTATCGGATATTTTTTGTCATCATATACCAACAAAAGATCAAGCCGTCCCGAACCCGCCGACATTTCGCGAAAAATTTGTCCGCCGCCATTCATGACACGTTGCAAGAACGCCATCAAAATCAAATGCGGTGCCGCTTCTTTATATGTGTACTGCTTAATATAAATATCACCGTTTTCACGCCAAAATTGCTGAAAGTCACGCATTAGGAAATCAACATCAATACGTCCGTCTTTCAGATAACGGGGCATGTGATAAGAGTCGTGATTTTGAAGTAAATTCTGTTGCGTGTCGTAACTTAATGTTCGGACAATAACCTCGCCATAAATAGGATTAGCTGGAATAATACTTCCTTTCGTTTCGACAATCAAACCCAAATCTTTGACATAAAGAAAATCATCCGAAAGTCGACCGACCAAGATTTCCCCCATAATGACTGGCTCTATCACTTTGCGAACACGATCTTCCTTTAATCGTTCAAGCAGACTATCAATATGTGTATCACGCCGCAGTATGATGTTTTGTATGGCTTGGCTCACCAATTCCGATGTTACCGGTTTTTTGTAATCCGACTGCAATATTTCTACAATCACTTCGCGTGCAATCGCATTAACCAACCAAGGTTGTCCCTGTGTCTGTTCCCAGACTAATTCCATTGCAGCGTTGTCAAATATTTGTCCGGTTTCATCGGTATGTTGACGATATAGTTGTACAATTTCATCTTTCGTGAAATTTTGCAA
>JAITIZ010000319.1 GCA_031279215.1 Planctomycetaceae bacterium | reverse complement strand
TTTCCTGCTGGCCAAGTCGCACCATCTGGATCAGGCGTAGCAGAAAATTGGTGTGTTGTACCAATAAGGACAGTAATATTTCCATTAGTGAAATCTTGTCCGTTAACGTAAATTTTTTTAACTTTTACTTCTTTAATTTCATAACTTCCTTCAACATCCCATGAATAAGTAACTTCTTGTGTACCGCTTCCACCAACAAGGACAACGTTACCACTAAATGATGGTTTGTAAGGCTGATTAGGATCATTTGCCGGTGCTGTTGTTTTTTTGAACTCCAGAAAAATTCGCAGAACTTCCACTATAACTACCACTCCATTCACTACCCGGATCCGCAAAATATGAAGCATTTTTCATTTTTCCATCAGAGGCGGTTACAACAAGTGTTCGTGTTACTGTTTGTCCTGTAAACGAAGAAGTCCAGCCGACTGTTTTTTGAGTGTCATTCTTATTAACACTTGCACTAGCAGGCAGTGTATTACCTGTTTGCGCATAAACTGCTTTTGGTAGTTGAAATTCTTTGAACACGGTCAAAAGAATTAACAACGAAACAATTAGTAAACAGTAATATTTTACTTTAATATTCATTTTTATTAAAACGATCAATTAAGTTTTTAATGTGATAAAAAAAAGATAAATTCTCTTTGTTTATTCAGATTCAATATTTCATTTTGTGCATCTTCAAAATAAACACCATTTTCGTATTTTATACAATATTCTTTATAAAAAGTTAATCCTTTTTCAATAATAAAATTCAGTTTTTGCTTTATCAGTAAATATTCCTCCATTTTTTCCTTGGGTAATTTTTCTGTACCATTGTTTTTAATTACTTCGTTCAGGAAAAGAAAATCTTTGACGACATTAGAACAATCACGTCCCATAAAGTAAAGGAAGTCTGTGGATTCGATTGAATCTGGAAATCGAGTACGTACTTCCTGTCGAATTCGCAATTTTTCTTCTAAGACGAATATATTAGGTTGGTTGTTTCCGAGACGTCTTGCATAACCAGCCAATGCACGTTTTTCCGATGGTGTATTTTTCATATCGTTCCATTGCAATCTGAGATATTGATTCTCATTAATTTTTGGCACCCAACATAAACAAGCAAATATTCCATAGATAACATAAGCTTTTTCATTTTTTGAAAGTGTACCGAGTTCCCGATTTTCAAGTCGTTGGTAAATTGATAAGGCTTTTTGATGTTGTTCACTTTCGTAATATAAATCTGCTATTAAAATTGCCATGCGACGTTTCGTGTCTTTGAAATTTGCCATCTCTTCCGGTGTTGCGTAAAGGGAACCTTTTTGATTGCGTAAATTCCAGGTTAATCTTGCAAGTGTTGTCGCGTTTTCCCAACCGGACACTTTTTGTTGTGCGTAAAATTCTTTGTCAAGTTCCGCTAATAAATTCCAATGTTTTTCCGCTGTTTCGGAATCTTCTTTCGCAAACGCAACGAAACCTTGTAAAAGTGTAGCATTTTTTCGTTTTAAATTCCAGTACCATGAGCAACTTCGACGATTAAAAAATTGTCCCGATTTCGGTTGCGATAATTTTATATTTGTCCAACGGTCTTTGTAACGTTCATTTTTCGGCGGTTGAGAAATTTTTCGTACTGATTCCGGTAATTCAAAATCTTTTAAGTCTTTGTCAAATTGTTGTACGTTATCGAACCACTCCGTCGCACGAGTCAACTATTTTTCGCCGTTGTCCACATCGAAAAAACTGACCAAACGATTATTTTCAATATGGAGACAATCAACATATAATTGATACATTCCCGTTGCATACGCCGTGCGGACTTTCCAAATAATATCGTCAACAGAATATTTGAAATTAACGTTCGGATCTGACGCATTCAGCAACACTTTTGGGTTGGAATTTTGCATTGGGTCTCCCACGAATCCTTTTCATTGACCGCTAACTAAATTTTCTTAATATTATTTCTCTATCATTTTTCCATTTTGATCCCATTGTATTGTTTGACCTTTTATTTGATCACCATAAAGTATTCGATATTGTTCCGGATAACCAGAGGGATAAAAAGAAACTTCTGTAAGAGTTTGTTTGAAGTTTTTCATCGCAAAATGCTTAAAACTGCCTTCCTGATACAATAAAAGTGAACCATCTTTCGAAAATTCCATCTTATAACCTTTGCTAATTCCATCATTTTGTTCTTGAAGACATTCCAATGATAAAGAACCTTCCGAAGAAAATGTTAATTTTAATCCGATTCTACCAGAAAAATCGAACAAATGATGTTCGATAAGTTTTCCTAAATAATTTTTAATTAAAAAATCGTTTCGATTATTAATTGAGGAAAACAAAGATTGTATTTCCTTATTTTCGGAGCTGTCAGTGTTTTTGATTTGTTTTATTTTTTTGAAATCAAAATAAATTAACGGCGTTTTCTTTTTCTTTGAAGATACAGAAAAAAAGTTTTTTTCAAGCGTGATCAATTCATCTAGTTTTTCTTTAGAGAGCGACGGCTTGGGATTGGGATAAGGAATGGAATCATCCCGAATAAGTTTTCCATCGTCATTCCAAATAAGTTTACGAGTGACTTGATTATAGTCTATCATCAGCTGTTTAAGCGTCTTATTATTATTCAACACAAATTTGAACGTAGGAACTTCCCCGCCACCTGTATAACTTTCTCCATACGACAAGAGATGTCCTTCTTCGGATAGAGCAAAAGAAACAATACACGAAGTCATTCTACTCGGTCGGTCATCTACTGTTCCGACTGTTTCTTTTTTAATCACAACGTAGGACAAAAATGCAACAGAATTGTTATCTTCTTTTTCCGACTTGTTTTTTGTTTTAGAAGATTCGGAATATACGGAATAGGTAAAATAAACTTCAACAAAAAATGATGACATTATTACGTTCTTTTTATCGAGAAATACAGGCAAGGCGAAGTTTAAATAATCGTCAGGAATAGTAGATAAAGCAGCAATTGCCGTAAGATTCAAACCATCGGAAGAGAACACCGCGTGGCAAGTTTCCAACATACGATCAAAAGGATTGTCAATAATCCCCTTTGGAAAACCAACAGTATCAATTTGCTTTTTTATCGTACTGATATCAAAATGAGAAGGCAATATTTCTATTGTTTGACTTTTTAATATATTTGTATTAAAATTTATCAATATTAATAAAATTATTGTGTTAATAATAAATGAGTATCTTTTTTTCATGTGAAATAATCTCCCAATGATGGTTTCTATCAAATTTAAAAATAAAAAAATACAATTCTGAAACTAGCTATAAGCGAGACTGTAACCAGTCTCCCAAAAGTTGTGGAATTGTCATTTCTTCTGAAAAAGAAACTGTAAAAGGACTGATACCAAATTTACCTTCCACTGTTTTACGGAATAAATTGCGATTCACTGCAATTCCGCTAGCCTGCAATATTCGGATACATGCATCAGCACAATTGAACACAAATAAATTATAAATCTCCGTCATATTATCACTTTTCGTTTCTAATTCTTTCATGCAACTTAAAACATTACAAAATTCTTCATAAGTGATGTTGAATTTGTGCTGTTTCGGTTTTAGTTGCTCTCCCAAAAAAGCTAATATTCCCCTTCTGTAAACGATTGGATTAGCAATTGCGTTAAAATTTTTCAAACCTCTCGCTACAATTTCGTCATCAGTTAGACCAACCATTCCGGCAAATCCATAAATTTTATTACCGAAATGTGGATATAGGTCATTTTGTAATGTTGTCGGTTCTATACGAACTATCCAGTTAGCATGACCATGTTCTGGAATCGTTATTGTTGTTCCAAGGTCAATCACTCCATCGACAGGTGCTGGTAGATTCCCATTTGCCGACGCGGTGATGGTCGCCCAATAGATAGTATGAGAATTATTTGTTGTAACTGTCCATGCATAATCATTATTTTGCGTTCCGCTTCCTCCGATAAAACCTGCAATTCCAGAAAATTGCGGTTGGTATTGTTTGCATTCGGCATCGGGATTATTTGTACCACGATAATGAATATATCCTGGTCTATTTTCTTGCGGAAAAGAATAAGGTAATTGACGCAATTCGTAACCGTCAATCAAAACCCATGATGAACTTGCATCATTACCAACTGTATAAACTTGTTTAAAAACAGAATCGTCACCAGTACTTACAGAAAGATAGCGTGTCCAATTTTGTGTTTTTTGAGGTAAATCGCTGAAAGCGTTTGTTGTGGCATTGGGCGAGTTTTTACTCACTGTTGCAGAACGTTGATCATCGGCAAAATTTTTTGATAAAATCCCAAAAAATAATATAAAGATCAGAAAATTGAGTGTATGATTACAGCATAATTTAACAATTAAAGTCATTTTAAAATTCTCCTTTTAATTGAAATGAAATAGATTTTTTTATTTGATTAATAAATTTTTTTGTTCGATTTCGTTAAGAATATTGTCTATTTGAGAAACAATAATTCTTTCTTTCTGTTGTTCTCGGCAATCTTGATAATACTTATACGCAAGCGAATAACATTTTTTCGCATCAACAAGGTTATTAGATTTTATCAACAAATTTCCTAAGTCTCTGTATTTTTCTGCTAGAAATAATCGAGCATTACTCGCTTCTTTGGAATCTGGATATTTTTGAATACATATTTCGAGTGCTTGAATTGAAAG
>JAITIZ010000304.1 GCA_031279215.1 Planctomycetaceae bacterium | reverse complement strand
ATTATAAGGAGAATTTCAATGACGACTATTTTTTCTATTAACCCTGTTTCGAGGAAGAATTTACCAAAATTATCGAAACGAATTTTGGGAATGGAATCCCTTGAAAGTCGGGAACTGCTCAGTGTCAACCCGCTAGGTGTTGACGATTACTCGCCCGATTTCGTGCAAACAAACGCCACATCGCAAAACTTCAATACGGAAGATGGTCCCGCTGGAGCAACTAACATTGAATACACCAGTGGTACGACCTTTAAAGTTGGTGCTACAAGCGTTACCGCTAACGCTGATTACACATTGTTTTATAAGATTGGTAGTAGTACTGTTCCAAATGGCTCTTCAGAAAGTTGGGAAGATGTGGGCTGGACGAAAACTAATGTTACAGCAACTGCTAATAGTGATCAGACTATTGAGAAGCAAGATTGTATTATTAATGCTCCATCAGGAACACCAAATGTTTACTTTACTTGGGTGTTGACTGCCAATGCCACTGCAACGGATAGTGATGCTACTGCTAATTACACAAATATTGGAGCCCAAGCCTATGTTCCTCTTCCAGCCTCATCTACAGATCCGGTTTATTCTGGTACGGCGTTGACGGATTCGATTGTAACAACGAGTGGAGTAACAACAGATCAAGTAACACTCACGTGGGGAAAACCGACAAAATATGTCGCCGCAAGCGATCCTAATGACGGTTGGAAAGCCGCTCTTCCAAAAGATGCCAAGTATAGTATCAATGTTTTTGGAGCTGATGGTACTTTTGTTAAAACCATTGATGCCGGTACAAAAACATCCTGTACCATTACAGGATTGCCCGTTGATACTACTGATACTGGTTATAAGTTTACGATTACAACCAATTTGACGTTGACCAATTCGGCAGATAGAACAGCAACTGCCGTTAATAAAACGGGTGTTATTGTTACTACTGGTGAATTTACAACATTAGGAACGGGTGATGCTGCCGATGTCGCTGTGGGACCTCCGACCGATGTCAAAGCGACTTACGTCAAATCAAGCGGTTCTAAACCCGCAGGTATCAAAGTAACTTGGAAAGCCCCTGCCAATTACACTGGAGGTTATACTGTTACGATCAAAGATGTTAGTACCACCGCTTCGGTCATTAGCACAACGATCAATCCGGGTGCAAAATTGGAATTTACCGCTAATGTTGGACAAAATTCTGGCGAAGTCGTTGACACCCATCGTTACAGTGTTATCGTTAACACAACCGCAACAAACAGTATTGAGTCAACCCCGACTTATGTCAATGTCGGTACTGTTACTGCGGCAGCTACAAAACCGGACGCACCAACACTTACTGGTGGTGATACTTCATTAACAACACTTCCCGGCGGTGGAAAGATAACGATTACTGCCGCTACCGGTGGTACTGGTTCAACACCAGTGGGATTTTATGTTGGCGTTGGAGCAACCGCTCCTGCGGTAGCAACAGCCACGGATTTGGCAAAACTTGTTTATGTACCACTAGGGGCTACTACTACTGTTAATTTGAAGTTAGCGGCAAATAATAAGGTTTGGGCTTTTGCTGTTGACGCAACAGGAGGAATTTCTGCTGCTTCAAATGACTTGGATGTAACCTCTAGTGATTTTACCGCAGATATTGCTACAGCTCTTCCTGTGTCAGAATATGCGGCAGCGAATGATGTTACAGGTGTAACAGCAACAGCAGAGACTGTTAAAAACAAGTACACTGTTAAATGGACCGCCGCTAAAGATGTTACTAACATAGCCAACACTGATGGTTCAACGATTGCTAACGGTGATATTAAATATGAAGTTACCGGTTATCGAGTAACAGCAACAAGCAAAAGTGGTTTAGCGACAACAGCAGTATATGTTTCTAAAACCAACCAAGCCAATGGTGCCGTATTCGAAAATCTCAATTTTGGAACAGAGTATACTTTCAAAGTTGAAGCCCTGATTACAAAGATAATTGCTGGCGGATCGAATTGGACGGATAGTGCTACTGTATCAAATGCAATCAGCACTGGGCTGACGAAAACGGCTACGGTTACCAAAGTCCCGGCGGTTACTGAAGATATTACAGGTATTACAGAAGTTACCAATACCGGAACCAATTTTGAAGTTACACTTGTTGGTGCCAAATCCGGTTCCAATTATATTGTAACACTTGCCGATGCCAATAAAGCGGTTCTCTACACTGGAACTGTTGTTGGTGGTAGTTCTAGCACAACATTTAACGTTAGTACTGCTGATACTAATTTGAAGTTGACCCCGAAGGCAAAATATACGGTAACAGTTCAAACGGTTGGTTCGGTTCCCGGTACGGTTTCCAAAGGGAAATCTGTTACGATTACTGCCGCCGATTTTGTTAGTGCGACCTTAAGAGATGCCAAAGGAACCTCCATTAACTCCGTCACAGTTGCTGTTACCGCTCCGACAAAAGGCGCAGGTTCTGGTGATAAATATTACATTGAATACACCAATGTTGTCGATGCCAAAAGCAAACCCGATTGGAACGCCGCACAAGTTTATACGGGAACTACTACTGATCCAGTGGCAGTTACGGGTAACGTTATAATAGGAAAACTTGATCCCAATTCGCAATACTTCTTCCGTATTGTTACTGTCGATCAGGAGTACGTTAGTAGTAGTGTTGGTTGGGATGATATGACCAAGGTTGCAACGAGCAAAGAACTGAAAATCAAAACCGCCGCTGTTCCGCTTCCAACTGTTGCAAAGAACGGTTTTACACTGGATAGCAGTTCAGCCTTTGGTCTGAAACTTGTCGGCAATTCAATGGCGCGTGTTGATGCTCTGGCGGCAACCAACAAACAGGTTCTTAGTTCCTTGAAACCATCGGGAGCAGGTGATCCGTTGTATGTTTACACGTTAATTGCTTCGTTGGATTCCAAAACAGACAAAGCAACCGGTAAACTACTCGGAGCAGAAACTATTAAAGTAAATACTTCACCAATAACTTTGACCGTGGATTCCAACGAGACACCTAAACCAGACAAGAAAGTTACCGACCTTACCGGAACGGCAGCGTTTGCGGATATTTTCAAAGCACTCGGCATTGATGACACGAATTTCAGCAGTGTCAAAGGCTTGAATGTCCAGATACAAGTTGATGTTTATTACGGTCAAAGTAATAATGGAACGGCTGATAATCCAGCTACTTCTTCCGATCACTTTACGTTGTACTCGAAGGCGTCGAAGGTAACGTTACCGAAGTGGTTTGTGTAGCAAGCAAACTTGATCGTTTGAAACGACCTCAAGACCACAACGCCCAACCGCGAAACCGGTTGGGCGTTTTTTTTTTCGTCCGCAGATTGCGCAGATTTTCGCAGATTATTTTAAAAAACCTTTCGTGTTTTTCGTGTAATTCCGTGTGTTTCGTGTTAAAAAAATTAAAACAAAAACGTCAAAATAGACAGTTACGAAAAAATTCCACTGATATATTACCGAAGATCGATTATCTGCGTAAATCTGCGAAATCTGCGGACCAAAATAGACAATGACAGTAGAAAGTGTCGCAAGCAATTTACAATCATTCCGGCTAAAACACTCTCCACTCTCCACTATCAACTCTCCACTCTCATACAGATTGTCCCAACAGGGCGGATACGGACTAGTTACGATTTTCAATTAAAAAGGTTCTTCAAAAAGCTCGGTTCCTTCAATGACTTCCTTCCTTTCGGGAACTTCAATACGGTCTTGGGAAACCCAACGAAGTAATTGATAAATTATTCCGGCAGGTTTTTTGGTATTGAGATCAATTTTTTGTGCAGTAATATGTAGGACAAAAAGTCCGGGTTTTGGCGCCGGATACACGGTTGCAGAAATATTCCAATCCGGTAATCCCTCAATCGGTTTTGCCGAAACCGGCGCAATTCGTGATTGTTGAGCCAGAAGTTCGTTGAGAAGAGTTTGGCAAGCAAGTTGAGCATCCGCCAAATCCGCCGCCGCAACAGATCGTTGGTGAGTTGAACGCATTATCCCCAATACCGTAGTCAACCCAAGAAGAAGAATCGCAGTCGCCATCAGAATTTCCAATAACGTATAACCATTCCGCATCATAAAATTTATCGTTATAACATTCTATTGTTTATTGTTATAAAATTTCGTCAAGACGTTTGTTGATTTCCGATTCGAGCTGCCGCGCACAGGCTGCGTAAACACCCTCCGAACCCCCAAAAGGATCCGCAATATCGCCGCCGTCTCCACGAAGAACATTCAACCGCATATCCGCACTAGGCCAAAGTGAAAGAATTGTCTCCCGATGATTCCGCGTCATTGCAAAAATATGATCCGCAAATTGAATATGTGTTTCGTTCAGTTGTTGTGAACGGTGATCCGTCAAATCAAGCCCTTTTTGCCGAAGAACTTCAATCGCATTCGGATTCGCCGGAGCAGAACTACCAACCGCAACTCCCGCCGAAAGAACCACAACACCGTGTTCTTCCAATCGATTGAGCGAACAATGAAAACGTTGGGCAATGAGATGTTCACAAATCCTCTCTGCCATTGGACTTCGACAGGTGTTGCCGGTGCAGACAAACAGAATCATACGTGCCGTCAGGCGTTCAAGGGTTTTCCGTTTGAGCACGCCTTCCCGCAATATCGAATATCCCCCGTCCGTAACCCTAAGAACCGTAGAAGCAATCGTTTCGGAATGACCAGCATCAACCGCCAAATCAATTCCGTCTCCTAATTCCATAATAATTTCATCAACAGTTGATTTTTCACCTTGACCGGTTCGGTTGGCACTGGTCAAAATAATCGGTTCCCCAAACTGTGTTAAAACCCGCAGCGTCAACGGATGATTGGGAACACGGAAACAAACGGTCTTCTTTTGAGCAACTGTTTGCGATACCGCATGTTGAACCGTTGTTGGCAAAAGATAAAAATCACTTTCACAAGAGGGAATATCCAAAACAAGACTAACCGGTAAACAACGCCGTATCAAACGTTGAGCCAAAGGTTCTATTTCGGGTATGAACTCATTGATTGATTCGATTCCCGAAAATGCCAATGTAAAAGGATGATTTTCGGAACGGTTTTTTAGTTGGATCAGACGTTGAACCGCCGCCTCGTCAGATGCACGAACTCCAAGACCATAAACCGTCTCCGTCGGAAGAACAATAATTTGTCCCTTTTGTAAAGCAGAAACCGCTTTATAAGCAGTATTTTCGATGTCAGAAGAAAAAAGTCGTTCAAAAGGCATTGGAAATAATCGGAAATAATCAAAAAAGAACCGCAATTACATGTTCGCAATTATTGATTGAAATTTTTATTTGAATCGCCAACCATAAACAAGTTGATAAAAATTTCAATAAAAATTCCATAAGGGAACTTCTAAAAACTCATTTTTTTAGGAACGCAAGCGTCTCGCCTGCACTTTTTATAGGCAATGTGCAGTCGAGACGACTGCGTTCCTGATGTTTTTAGAAGTTCCCATAAATAATTACACATCGGTTCAAAATTATTACATACCCCGTTCTTATTGTCAATAACTGATTTTGTGGAAGAGTTGATAGTGGTTGATAGTGGAAAGTGGAGAGTGCCGCAAGCGGAATGATTAACCAGAACGGCAATAATTACACCTAATCCCCCTTTTTTCCAAAAAGAAAAAATCAAAATGTCAAAAATTTTATTAAGGGTAGATGCTATGATAAAAAAATATGCTATAATTTTTTATCGATATTGCCTATTTTCTCAAAATTCTTGTTATATTGCGATATTTAGGTAATATATTCTGTTTATTTAACTTATTATTTAACTTATTTCATTAAATTACCATGAACAACTTTCAGCGAAACACCACTTATTTTTTTGTTATTTTGGGAATTTTGATTTTTTCTATCGGAATGTCCCAACTCATTGCTCAAGAGAGCAAACCGCCCAATTCTGCTTCGGTTGCGGTCAGCAGTTCCCCCGCCAAAAAAGAGGATCGTCCCAAACCAATTAAGGAAGTTTTGCCGGACGCTCAAAAAATTGACGGACTGATTACGTTGTACCGTAAAAAAGAGAAGTTATACGCCGAAATCAAAAGTTCCAATCTTAACACGGATTATCTGATTGCGATGGCAATTGCCAAAGGTTCGGGTTGGAATGCGATTGGCGGTTACACGCTTCAGGAATCCGATGAAGATTGGCTCTGGCAGTTCAAGAAAGTCAACGATTCAATTCAAATTGTTCGGCGCAATATCCGGTTCAAAGCCGATTCGGGAACACCGGAGGCTAAAGCGGTTGATGTAGCGTATTCCGACAGTATTCTTTATAGTTTGCCGATTCTTGCAACCGGTGACGGCGGCGGTGATGTTATTGATATGGCAACCGTTTTCATGTCTGATCTTCCCAAACTTGGTCGTGATGTCGGCGGTTCTTTTGCCCGTGACCGTTCCACTTGGGGCGAAGTCAAAGGATTTCCGAACAATATTGAATTTCGTGTTGCCGCAACTTATTCGGTTTACCATTCGTATTCCAATTCCGGTGATTCGCCGGATGCAAACAGTGTTGGTGTTACGATTCATTACTCGGTCAGCAAACTCCCCTCAACCGGTTACTCTTCACGTCTTGCGGATAATCGAATCGGTTATTTCACCACAACTCATAAAAATTTCTCCCGTAACGAAAAAGATAACCACTTTGTCCGTTATATTAACCGTTGGAATATCCAAAAAGCAGATTCGTCCGCAACCCTTTCTCCGCCCAAAAAACCGGTTGTTTTTTGGATCGAAAAAACGGTTCCGTTCAAATACCGCCACGCTGTTCGGGAAGGAATTTCGGAATGGAATAAAGCATTTGAAAAAATCGGTATTGTCAACGCAATTGAAGTTCGTCAACAATCCGATTCCGATAACTGGGATGCAGAAGATATTAACTATAACACAATTCGATGGATTACATCAGACGCCGGATTTGCAATGGGACCAAGTCATGTGAATCCTCTTACCGGTGAAATTCTTGATGCGGATATTATTATTGATGCCGGTTTTATTGATCACTGGAAAGATCGGTTTGATTATTTTATTGCTGATTTAATTCCGCCGGAATCGGATAAAAAAACAGATATTGCCGCTATTTTCCAGAACCGCCGCAAAGAACGGGAACAAGCGCAGCATGTTGTTTCGCATTCCGGGTTGAACGGTTGTTTCTGTACTGACGCCAAGAACAAAGCAGCACAAATTGCTTTGGCATCTCTTGCGGTTTCCTTAATTGATGAGGACACCGACGACGCTTCAGAGGAAGAAGAAAAAGAAGAAAATCAAAACGATAAATCCGATGAAAAAACAGACGATAAATCCGATGATAAATCAGCAGAAACAAAAGAGTCCGAACCATCTGATCAATCCGACAAAAAAACAGATGAAAAATCTGATGAAATAACGGACAAAAAAGAAAATGAAAAAGACAAAGAAAAAACCGACACTGAAAAAGAAACCGAAAAGAAAGAAAAAGATAACACCAAAAATGGAGAAAAAAAGGACGAAAAGAAAGATACAAAAAAATCATCCCGACAAGAAAAAGAAAAAGCCAATGCAGAAAAATTGGAACGAATTATTCTTGCCGGGGTGAAGGATTTGGTGATGCATGAAGTTGGTCATACACTTGGTTTACGGCATAATTTTAAGGCAAGTAGTTGGCTGACGTTGGAGGAAATCAACAAGCCGGAACGTTCAAAAGAGTTTGGAATTGCCGGTTCGGTGATGGATTATTTACCGATTAATGTTGCACCGAAGGGACAGCCGCAAGGTGATTATTTCATGTCAACATTGGGACCGTACGATTATTTGGCAATTGAATACGGTTACAAAATTATTTCCGGCGGAACCGATGGCGAATTGAAGGAACTCCAAAAGATTGCCGCACGTCAAGCAGAAAGCGGTCAGAATTTCGCAACTGATGAAGATATTATTGTTACCGACACTGACCCGCTCACTTCAACACGTGATCTTGGTTCCAATCCGTTGGATTACGCCAAAACCGCAACCGCACGGTATGAACAATTGTTACCGGAATTGCTTGATCGTGCGGTGAAGGAGGGCGGCAGTTACAAGGATGTGGGGCGTTTTTTCAGGCTGCTGATATTTGATCGTGCGAGTGCGAATTATGTGTTAGCGCGAAATGTTTCAGGACTTTATGTGAATCGTGATCATCGCGGTGATCCGAAAGGACGTCCGCCGATTCAAGTGGTGGACGCCCAAACGCAACGTGATTCGTTGGAATATATTTGTAAAACAATATTTGCCGCAGACGCATTTAAGATTCCGTATGACGTGTACAACCAGTTTGGCGAAGAAAAATGGTTACATTGGAACTATTCGATTTATGGTTCTCAAACGTGGACATTGAGTGAACTGATTCTGCTTGGACGCCGTTATATTTTGTTTCAACTGCTTGATCCTTGGACATTGGAACGGTTGGAAGAAACTCAGCTTCGTGTTGCGGAAGGCGGCGATGTTTATACGATTGACGAATTATTTGAAACATTAACGGATACGATTTTCAAGGAATTAGAAACGATCAAGGAAGGTGAATTTACCACACGAAAACCGGCTATTGGGTTATTACAACGGATGTTGCAAAATTATTATTTTGAAATTTTGTCTTACTATTCGTTAGGTGAATTATATCCGTTATCGAGTCAGTCGGTTGCGCATCAACAATTGACGAGTTTATCATCAAAGATTCAGGCGTTGCTGACCGGCAAGGCAAAACTGGATACAACTACTCGAACTCATCTCGCCTCCTTACAAGAACGTATCCGCAAAGTTCTGGACGCCAACATCATCCGATACTATCCATAATTGCAACGTAATTGTTCAGCGGGATTTTTGTAGAAAACCATAACAATAATCGCCCTGAAAAGGCAGCCCAAATTTCAGATTGATGATTAATAAAATCTGTAATCTAAAATCGTTAATCTGAAATTTGGTATTGCACTCTAAAATTCGGTTTTATAAAAACAGAATTTTTGTGTCTTTTATTAAAAATCCTGTCAAAATCTGTTGATCCTGTCAAAAAACGAAAACCCAATTGTCAAGTTGTGATGAGTATTGTGTTCCTCCAAAAATTCCGAAACGATTAGCGAAATATTTGCGAAAACCTACAGACTAATCAGCCCCAAAATAGGAAGCAATCAGAAAAATCATTCGACAAGTAATTCTGTAACTTTTGTTATACCGGTTTGGGAATTGGTATTTTGTTCTGGAATGGCTTTTTCTAATTTTCCGTTACTTGACGGATCATAAGCGGTTAGGCTTAAACGTCCATTTTCATCAATACGGAATGTAACATCAATTGGCGAATATTTTGGCAAATTGGGTTTTACCGGTAGTTCTCCATTCCAAAGCGAAGTTG
This sequence comes from Planctomycetaceae bacterium, assembly GCA_031279215.1. Lineage (GTDB taxonomy): Bacteria > Planctomycetota > Planctomycetia > Pirellulales > Thermoguttaceae > WRKP01. Next base: position 7,956 of record JAITIZ010000304.1, on the reverse strand, counting down.
TTTCGTCCAGACTGATGACAGGTTCCGGTTGCCCCGAAGTAGGAGCGTCACACATATTTTCGACAAGTTCCACAACAACAATTTGTTGTTTATCAGCAATAGTTGCGTATTGCTCAGAACATTCCGCCGGAAGCGGAGTGTTTCGATAAATTAAATTTGAAACGGAAAGTTGCGGGTGTCCCTTGACATCGTAACCATCAAGGACAGTAATACCGAATGTTTTACTTGAAACATTCCTTGCCCTTTTTGTTGCATTTGTAACAATGTCGAGCATATATCCGTTTTCGTCGGCAACCATTTTCGAGGCTGCTTTTAATTCTTCCGGTGATGCGGTTTCAACAGTCAATTCTCTTGAACGCCGTTGCAATTTTTCGTTAATGAGTTGTTGTACATAGATATTGTTACCGATAATTGCCGCACCTTTGGCGACGGCTTCATCCGGTTCAAAAATTTGCGGTTCTACCGAAAATTCTTGTTTTAACCGATTGCTGACCTGCGGCATACGGGAAGAACCGCCGACAAGAATTAACTGATCAAATTTTGTACAACCTTTTTGCCGTGCCGCATCAAGTACAGCACGAGTTAGCGCAACAGTCCTATCTAAAAGGTCTTCAGTTATTTGTTCGAATTGTTCGCGTGACATTTCGATTTGTACTTTGCTCCCTTGAAAGGCAAGAGTTGTTTTGGTTGTTTTTTTGTCCGATAATTGTTTTTTACATTGTTCCGCTTTTTGCAGTACATCGTAATAAAATTCAGAATCATCGGTAACATCAACATGTTGTCCACTTTCTTCGTTAAACCGTTTGATGAGATGTTGTACCAACCGGTCATCCCAATCTTTACCTCCAAGTTGATAATCGCCGTCAGTACATAAAACATCGACGCCGTCTTTGGCAATCCGAACAATAGTGGTATCAAAGGTTCCGCCGCCGAGATCATAAACGAGAGCAAAACGTTCTTTGATATTTTCGTTCGGTTTAATACCGTATGCGAATGCAGCAGCGGTAGGTTCATTAATAATTCGTAACACATTTAGACCGGCGATTTCACCGGCGCGTTTTGTTGCTTCCCGTTCTTTAATGAAAAAGTAAGCGGGACAAGTAATCACGACATCATTGATTTCTTCACCGAGAAATTCTGATGCATCTTTAACGAGTTTACGGAGAATGAGACTTGAAACATGTTCCGGTACATATTGGGTACCATCAACATCAAAAGTATAATCGTCATTTCCCATATTTCGTTTCACAAAACTACACACGCAATTCGGATAGATACTGGTCATTTCTTTCGCCTCCTGACCAACGACAGCACGTTTGCCGTCGAACCAGACAACAGAAGGAGTAGTACGTTCACCTTCGGCATTGGGAATGATCTCTGCTTGCCCGTAATCGTTGATGTAGGCAACACAGGAGTAAGTTGTTCCAAGATCAATACCGAGAATTTTTTTAGTTTTGGACATAGTAGTTAATGTTGTAAAAAGGTTAATGTTATAAAAAAAGGAATGTTAATGAAACGGAATTGTAAATAGAACAATAAACGGATATTGAAATTTACCGTTTTTGTTCCGACGAATTTCGTAACGGAGGTACATGAACTTTTGGTACATGTTGTGGATTGGGCGGTTGCGCCGGCTTCTGAATTGGTACGGGAATAGAATTTGTTTTAGGATACGGCGGCGGTTGCGGCGGGATTCGTTGAGTTGGGGGCTGAGTAATTTGAGCGGTTCTCTGTTGGTGTACGGCTCTTTGGTGTTGGGCGGCTTTTTGCTGTTGTAATCTTTCACATTCTTGGTACCAATCGGTATCCAGTAACGAATTTTTTCCAAATTCGTTTGATTTTAAACGCTGCAATAAAAATTTGCGATACAAATAATCTTTGAAAAAATCGCTTAACCCGAATGAAGTATCTAAATTTTCTTTGTTATCGATCCATGCGAGCAGACATGTTGGAATCCAAATTAAACTGAGTATTACTAGAGGAGTAACAAGAAAATCGGCGAGGCTGCCGAGTGATGTCTGGATTGACTGATGATGAATAAGGAAAAATCCAAGACTTTGAACAATACAAACCCATAATAAATGTATTGAAAAACGGTGTACCTTTTTATTGATACAATATTGAAAAAATAAGTACAGATAGAATTGAAACCAACCCAAAGCAAATGCCCGCACCACAATCGGAAAGATGTAATTTATTCCGTAATACAACGGCGGTACATCAATCAATTGTTTCCCTTCTTCTTGCAGATTTTTTTCTGTATTGGCTACAATATTCGGCAAATATTCTAACGCTATTCCGCAACATGATAAGACAACTGCTACGAATATTCCGCATAAAAGTACTGAAAAGAGACTCATTCCGTTGTATCGTTCCGATCTTTTACCGGCAAACATAAATAAAATTTGAAACAAAATCAAAAAACATCCAAAGGATAGGACACATTCAAAACACGAAGCCAGAACGATACCGACTTTTTGATCACTTTCAAAATTGTCATAAATTTGATAGGAAAACAATAGGAATAATACACCGCCGATTATTGAAAACAGTAAAAACCGTAACTTGTTTTCATAACGGACAACACCTTCGGAGATATTTGATACGTATTCACCTAACTTCATATTGGGCATGGGATATTTTGTTAAAAAATTTCTCACGATATTTTCCGCCTGAACCCAGTGTCTTTGATTGCAGCATAAATTAATTTCTTTCTCACATTCCAAAACGGGGTTCATATTCAATTCGACTTCATTCCGCAACAATTTTATCTCTTCATAATCGGAAATATAGGACGATAATTGATCCAGTTGCTGGTTGGCTAATATCCAGTTTTGCTGCTGAATAGTTTTGCGAATTTCTGTGACGGCATTTTCTACTTGTTCCATGCGGTGTTTCGATTTTTGCAAGACATCCTGATAAAAAGAATCAAGATGCGGTTGTGATTCCAGTAAATGGATCATTGTTTTCCATTTTTTCTCATTGATTAATTTTTGTAATTGTTCTTTTGAAGGTTTAAAATTTTTGAGGCGGTCTTCTGTTTTTCGCAAAAAATCAATTGTTTCAAAATCTGTTTCAAACTTGAATTGCAAGTCTTCGATAATCGGATCAACATCAATGATATTTCCAGAGGCGATTAACGTTTCGATTTTTGAATAGGCATCATTTTTTGTATCGTCAATAATTTTTTGGCGTTGTCGGGCAATTTTATTGCGCGGGTCATATTCGAGAACGGCGTTATAATATTGCAACGCAAAATCGAAGTGTTCGGCTTTATATTCGGAATCGGCGAGTGTTGCGGCGATTTTCGCACGTAATTCAATCATTTCCGGCAATACGGCAGTTTGTTTTATTTGCTGTTGTGTAACGAGCGAATCAAGAGCGTTAAACATGGCGCGTAACGTTGTATCGGAATGAGATTTGCTTGACTGATACCGTTTTCGGATAATATGAAATTCTTTTAATATTGTGTCGGTATCCGGTGAAAAAGTTGTTTCGGTTTTATTGTTGGTCAATGGTTCCGGCGATTTCGGAATGGACTGAATTACTTCTTGGATTTTTTGTGAAACATTTTTTGTAATCTGAGTACCGGTATTTTGTACATATTCGGTAACATTTTTTAGAAAATTGCCGGTACTGGTAAGAGAAATAGATTGACCGATGGGCGGGGAAGGAATTGGTGTTGATACCGACATTGATGTTGGTTCTGATTCCGATTCTGGTTTTGGCGGCGGGCATTTTTTAGTAACACAATAAAATTCATAAACCAACCATTCGGCTTCCTCCGGTGTAAAACCTAACGCTTGAGTTTCTTGAAGGGACATTTGATAAACTTTCCAGGTAATTTCTTTTTTAATAGCACGCAGTTTAAGTTTTTCGTCACAGAGTTTGTCAAACGGTAAACGTTTCAATGCTTTATCGTAATTATTTTTTGATTTATCATCTTTAAAGAAGTTAAGAGCCTTCCCGCTGAGACGGTTTTGCGCATCGACATCGGAAGTTTTTGCCATTATTTTCACAATCTTGTTGGATTCTTCTTTTGATTTATTGTACAATATTTTGACATCGGTTGAAGCGGGAAGTTCGAGAAATTCATAAAGATTTTGATATTGTCCGTTTTTGGCAATACTCAAGTCATCCAAAATTGTTTGCATATCGTTAAAGGAAATGATTTTATCACATTGAAGTGACGGCGGACAAACCGGTGCTTCAAATTGAGTAACACCTGCTTCTTTCTTGATAGTATTTTCTTTAAAATAGCATTTGAACGTATTATTCAGATGTTTGAAACCGACTTCGTCAATTTCGCCCGATAATTTCAGTTCGGAAATTTGTGATCGAAGTTTTTGAAGCATTTTGTTTCTTGCTTCGTCGGCTTGTTTGTGTAAGTCGGTTAATCCGCTATTGATAAATTTTTTGGCTTGGGCAACCCGCAGTTTGAATTTCGGGCTTACGCTGACCATTTTATTCCATTCGTTGATTTTTTGTTCCAGATGTTTTTTCAGTTCATCTGTATCTGTAATTGCCGGATCAAGGAAAAGTTCCAGTTCGAGATAAATGTTATTGTTATTCATTGTTGTAATAAAAAAGGTTAAAAGTGAAAAAAATTAATGGTGCAAAAGTTGTTGATAGTTGATAACGGATAATTGATAGTATTCGCAAGCGGAATTATGACCATAACGGATTTGATCCGCATGCGAACTATCCACTCTCCATTATCAACTCTCAACTAATTTTGAGTTGTTACTAAAAAAATTAATTTAAACGATAAACTTTCGTCTGTGTAATGGCATAAACGACTCCTTCAGGACTTACCCAAGCATCACAAAAGTCCATGTCCATATCCAATTGTGGTCCTTGTACAACACCGCGGTACTCGTTATTTTCAAATTGAACGATATTACCTCGAAAATCCATTACCCACCATTTGTCCACATTGACTCCCCAAACGGCAAGCCAATTTTTGCCCAAAGACCAACCGGAAAGATTTACCATCGGAATCGGATGTGTTTCGATACCATTACGAAATTGTGTAATTCCTTCTCCTGCAAAAGTAAAATTATTTTCATCTATTGCCCAAAGACTAAAAATATCTCCTGTATGAGTTGTTTCATAGAGTTCATACCATAACCCGTTTTTATACTTGGCAATACGAAGAGGTGTTACTGTCCACCAACGTTTATAACCGCTAATTGCATTTCCGTCTTTGAAAGCATGAACTAATTTTATCTCGTTTATTTTAGCGTCTTGGTGAATATTGTTTGTTTTACAGATCCCAAATTTTTTATCATTATAATGTACAGTAGAAAACTTTTGGTTACTATATTCATAGTATACGCGACTATACGGGTGAGAATCAACGAGACATACTAAATTTTTTTCCGGTTGAAAAAAACTAAAAAAAATACTATCTGAGAAAAGAGATGAACCGTTAAATTCTGAATACGATGTTTGATTATAAACTTTCATTGTTTTTCCATATAACATGAAAGAATCCTTACTTATGTAATAGGGACGACCTTTTTCGTTACAAAGTTCCTCTTTATTAACATGCCACTGACCATTTTTTAATGAAAGACAATATTCTGTGCTGGTAATGGTCAAATTATCTTTGTCCCAACCGGAAATCTTTAACAAAACACTAGATTCCGGTTCATTTTCTACATCCCAAACGGTTTCCCATTTTGCTTTTTTGTAGGAACGGTTAGCGTAACGGTTGACATAAGAACCAACACCGCGTTCATACGATTGGGCAGAGGGAACACCAGAAATATTTTGGAACAATCCGCCAACAATTCCCGGAATGTAACTCACCAAGTACAAGAAAATCAACAAAAGCGGAACAAGGAGAATCCATTTGCCAAGTCCGTTTTTTGCGATATTTCTGAAAATATTTTGTATCGGAAAATTGATGTTTTTTACGGTGGAGAAAAGACTTTTTCCGGTATTGATGATTTCGTCGGCACTTGAAATAATGGAACGTGAAAAGTTATTGATTTCGTTTTGAATGGTAACTTCGTTGAAACAGGGAAAATTCCGTTTGAGATAATTGATCTCAAATTGCTGAATTTCTCCGCTGTAACTCAAATCCTTAATGTTTTCGCGTAACGTTGCAAGACGTATTTGTTTTGCTTCGTTTGCTTGTTGTGTTAAGCCGGTTAGTCCATTTTGGATAAACTCTCTGGCTTTGGTAACCTTCTGTTTAAATTTTGGACTTGCGTTGACAAGTTTATTCCATTCGTTGATTTTTTGTTCCAGATGGTTTTTCAATTCATCTGTATCCGTAATTGCCGGATCAAGGGAAAGTTCCAGTTCGAGATAAATGTTATTATTATTCATTGTTGTAATAAAAAAGGTTAAAAGTGAAAAAAGTTAATGGTGAAAAAGTTGTTGATAGTTGATAGCGGATAATTGATAGTATTCGCAAGCGGAATTATAACCATAACGGATTTGATCCGCATGCGAACTATCCACTCTCCACTTTTCAACTCTCAACTACTTTTACGTATTTTTGACAAATAGCCGTAAAACAGGATAAAACTACCGCCGATAATGAGTGCGGCAAAACCGGGTTCGAGATCACAAAGCCAATCATAAACACCGTGTAACACCATTGGCACCGCCAGACCGAGACAACACAAAACGACCCAACGTTTACCGGAAGTTGTTGCGCAAATAATATAGTACGAAAAAATACCCGTCCAAATAGCGTGCGCAAACACCAATGACACAGAACGTAACATCATTGTAGTCATTGCGCTCAATGTTTGTCTTGCTGCGTTCAAACTGCCGGTTTGTAATTCTTGTACTGCTTGTTCTTCACTTTGTGATGTTAGGACACTTTCAATTGTTTGTACAATATTTTCAGCACCGGCGGCCATGTGACTAAGGGCATAGCCGACATTCTCAAATGCCGCAAATCCCAAACCCGAAAAAACACCAATAAGAAGTATCAACATTGGTGACGCTTTTTTTCGTTTCCAAATCAGATACAGCACAACCGGTACGATTTTACAAAGTTCTTCACAAAAACCTACCTGAAAAATGTAACCGAACAACCGGATTAACGGGTTCTCTGCTTCCGGCATTTTTAGATAAAAAGACGGCAAGCAATGAGAATAGAAGAAAAACAAGGTATTGACGCCGACAATTCCTGTAATAAAAAATGCGGCTACCGGCAAGACCACACTGTCAGAACTTTTCAACACCAATCCGCGCAAAATACCGCCCCACAACATTGCGAAAAAGAAAAGCAGACCATACAACTGAATCTGGATATCCCGAATCGAATTAATCAGTAACGGTAATACCCCCAAGGTAAACACAATCCAAAAAATTGGGTCTTTGAAAAGTTTTGCGGCATTATCCGCATCAATCGGAATAATTTCTTTTTTGAAATCGGTTTTTCGAAACGTGTTGAGTATTTCATGCACGGTTTCCATTGGGTCATAATTCTGTTGTCCCGAAGGAGGTGTTGAGGTCGATTGGTTTGGCGAATTTATTGTTACAAATTGAAGTCCGGCAATTTGGGCTGCTTGTTTGGTTTGCCCTTCCGGTGTTACAATTTGTGTATTCGGAAAGATTTTACCGGAACTTGCAAGATGCCGAAGTGTCTCCCAATCAATCGGATCTTTTTTGTTGCCGAAAAAATCGTAATAATACCATGCGTTGGTCATTGTATCCTTTCTGAAAGAATATAATTGTTGTTGAAATTGTAATTGTTTCTATAATTGTTGTTGTTGTAATGCCCTTGCACGCGACATTTTCATTGGGTAAAATTTTGACGGAGAAAACGGAACCTCTTTGGAACAGATAACAAGTTCAACCGTGCCGATTTTTACATGATTACCAGGGACAAGTAATTGTGCTCCGTTGGGACCGGTGTAACGGATTTTATCGCCTTCGGTGCGAAATGTTCCGGCTTTCACAGCGGCATCGGCAATAAATACCGTATCG
>JAITIZ010000025.1 GCA_031279215.1 Planctomycetaceae bacterium | reverse complement strand
TTAAAACCTGTCAAGCCCGGTACCTGAGAAAAAAATATTTTGTAATATTTCAGCGGAATTTTTGTTTTTTTGAGATCACGAAATCACGAAATAACGAAATACACGAAAATTATCTAAAAAAACGTTCGTGTTTTTCGTGTAATTTTGTGTGTTTCGTGTTAAAAAAAATTAAAACAAAAAATCTGAAAGACCTATTTTTTGGAAAGGGCAGGTAGTTAATAACTTATTTTTTATCCTCCTTTTATCTTCAAACAAAAATGACAAAGTCTATTAAAAAAGAGAGAGTCATGTTGCGTTAAAACGTCTTAACATGGTTACGCTAACGGAATGGTTTACGAGCGATGAGATGATCAAGACCGAGTTGGTAAATCGCTGTGAGAATCGCCTCCACATGTCCGTGAGGACGAGAATGTAGAATTTGAATAGCGGCATGGACTGGAACGAGGGCAACGCCCTTGAGAATTTGTGAAATTCGGGCGATTTTTTCAGAACCGAACGAGATGATATTACCAAGAGTACTGTGCTTCACCTTGCCGCCTTCACGATAAATTTCGCGAAGAAGGTAGGTCGGAGTAGAATCATGATTAGAAATTTTAGTAACATAAATATTATGACACATCATCAATATTTGTCAATAGGGTAAAAATATTTTTACATGGCTCTATTTTTCAAATCAAAATTTGACGTATCTCCTGAATAAATATAAACTTAAAACAGAAAATAAGACCATTTTATCCGGAACTTCGGTTTAATTTCTGATTTCACCAACATTTATCAGTGATCAAGTTATCCCCTAAAAATATAAAACAATCAAAAATATTACCATACTTTTATTTGATTATTACCTTCTTTCAGTTGTTCAAAAGGTCCTGGTGTTGGATGTTCGGTTCGTTTGACGTCAAGATAATCTTTCTCAAAGACAATTGGTGTTCCATCGGGTTGTTCATAGGCCGCTTTAGGGAATTTGGCTTTGCCCAAACGCTCTGTAGTAACCAATTGAGTCTTTAATTCGTTTAACCCTTGCACGGTAAATGATACATAAACTTCTTTACCTTTGTCTTCTATCTTGAATTTCGGATCAAAATTGGATTGTGAAACAAAATGTTCTTCCTTGCTAAACGGAACAGCATGATGATAATAAGCGTTACCGTCCACGAAGTTCGGATAGCCGGTTTTATCGTACACCGTAAGCCCGTAAGTATATTTTACATTCGGATTGACCGGTACAAAAAGATTGTTGTAAAAACGGTTATCGCCGTTCAGGATAATCGACAAACCGGCAACTTCCGTTTGATGAGGAAGATGATACGGTGTATAACGATTTTTGTCCGGTGCGACATAGATAATTCCCGTAAAAAGATTATGTACGTAGGAGCCGCCTTGCGATATGTCCTTCACATTGATAGGTGAACCAAAAATATTGTTGTCCACAAGATAAGGACCGTGATCTACCTCAAAATAGATGTCATCCCAATAATCATTTTCGTAAATTATATTGTGTGATATTCGTGTTCCCTGCGTCATCCAGTCAAACCACATTCCGCGACCAGTACGCCGAATACGATTTTTACGAATTTGTGTATCAATAGCGGCATGGAATTTGATACCGGCAATTTCTGCTCCTATAAATTGGCGTTTTTCCCAGATGTCGTGAATATAATTATTTTCAATAACACTAAAAGACGCTCCCATACTGCCACAGATTCCTGTTTGTTCACAGGAGAAAATCTCGTTGTTGCGAACGATATGTGATCCGATTCGTTCTTTGTTCCAACCGTTACGTAATGTGCGGAATGTTACTTCAATATAATGTAACGCGCCGTCAATACTCCGATCATTCAGCCAAACATTGTGTCCGGTACTGCGTTCTTTGCCAAGCGTAATACCAGAACATTTGGCGTTACTAATAAGGTTGTTTTCAATAATCCAACCTTTATTCCAGTGAGTTGCGATCATTCCGATTTGCTCGGCAGTTGGTGCAGCCCATTGCGACGCTGCCTCGCTAATATGAAATCCTTGAATCGTCAAATAATTGATCTCCGGCTTGTCAGGATAAAAACATGTACGCCGTGTACTGATTTCTACTAATTCCTTGTTGGGATCATACTGATGAAAATTCGCCCAAATTGTAGTGTTTTCCGTATCACTTTCGCAATACCATGTATATTTTGAACTTTCGGGATTATTGCTTTTAGAATGAAGTTCAGATTTACGTACTTTGTCGAGAGATTCTTTTTCGTAAAGCGATTTATTGTTCAGAAAAACTTCGCCGGTATGATGTACTCTACCGCGTCCGTCAAACCAGTCTCCGTAGATAACATCAGTATAAGGATTATAGTTACCGAAAAAACTATTGGGTAAGGTAACTTTCCAAACACCATCTGTTTCTTTTTCTTTCGTCCATGTTTTGATAACTTCGGAGCCTTTGATCTCAACTCGTTCACCTTGAGCGGCACGATAAACGATACGCCTGTTGTCGCTGGTACCGCCACGCGGAGGATTCACCCATTCGCGGTACGTTCCCGCATGAACAGTAATTACATCACCGGCATAAGCCGCCTGTGATGCTCTACCAATCGTCCGAAATGGAGATGTTTCCGTTCCAGAATTTGTGTCATTGCCGTTTACTGAAACGTGGTATTCCGCTCCATACACCATAATACCGCAAATCTGCACTATGTTAATCAGTAGTAACAATAAAATAAATATTTTTCTCATGCGATTTAATGTTGTTAAAAGTTAAAAATTCTGATCATTTTACAATTTGGGACAATAATTGTTGGTAAGGGATTGTGCGTAAATAAGTGTCTGTAAATTGGTATTAAACGATAATCTTTGTATTGGTCTAATATCATTATAGAAAATATTATAATATCAAAATTTTGTGAGTTGTCAATAGCGTTTTTTTGATTAACAACACAATCATCATCGAAAATTGGCTAACTATTCTAATGAATTGTTAATAACTGCCCTTTCTAAATTTTTTATTTTTTTGTACCAGAAATTTTTGTATTTTTATGTTACGGTATCGTTTAGCCTGTAATTATTTTCATTTGAATCTGTTGAAAATTACGGCTATGGTCCGTTTTTTTAATTTTTTGGTCTCTCATTGTTGCATTTTTCATGCAGCC
>JAITIZ010000198.1 GCA_031279215.1 Planctomycetaceae bacterium | reverse complement strand
AGAGAAATAACACGAGGGACTGTACTGGTGTAGCGAAGAACACCATCGGACACTTCGGATTGACACTGAATAGAAAGGCTGGTATCATTGTTAAGGGCAGTTATGGAAAAATCCTCCTTGAAAAAGGGAACCACAAAAAGTGGGGAACAAAAAGAAACGATTAAGAAGGATACCATAACTGCCTTTATTTCGCTACCCCAATTTCACTAAATTAACAACCACCCTGTGAACACTAGGAATTATTTTAATCATACTGACATCCGGTTACCGCTTTTATTTCTTGTATTGATCGTGCAGGCGTTTCTTTTGTTGCGTCTTGATTGGTTGACTTCTCCGAACCGCACGGAAATCGGACATATCGCGGCATCGTTGTGGCATTATGAAACCGGTCAATTCGATTTGTTTCACGCCAATCCTCCGCTGCTCCGAATGATCATCGGTTTTGCTGTAACAAACCTGATTCATCCACAAACCGATTGGTCGGATTATTCTCCTGATCCGCGAAAACGTTCCGAATGGGCAACCGGCGTCTCATTTATCAGAGCAAATGATTTTGAAACCGTTCGGCAATGTTTTTTTCTTGGTCGTGCGATTTGTATTACGTTTATTTTACTTGGCGGCTATTTCGGATACAAATTTGCTTGTGAACTTTTCGGCGATGTTTGCGGTTTTGTCTTTCTGATCTTTTGGACGTTTTCGCCTTTTATTCTCGGCTGGGGCGCAACAATATGTCCCGATGTCACAGCGGCGTCGTTTGGAATGATTGCTCTTTATACTTTTTGGCATTGGCTTAAAAAACCGACATGGTTGTTGTCTGTCCTATCTGGCGTAACACTTGGTCTTTTGCCGCTCACTAAGTTGACATGGATTATTGCTTTCGGGATTTTTCCGATTCTTTGGCTTCCGGCTTCACAAAAAAATTTCAAAAATCTTGGACAACTAATTATCATTTTGATCCTTGGTATTTTCGTACTGAATCTTGGTTATTGTTTCGACGGTTCGTTCAAATGGCTTGGCGATTATACTTTTTACAGCGTTTCATTAACAAACGAAAATTCCGTCAACAAATTTTCTGAAACATTTTTAGGTTCAATTCCGGTTCCTTTACCGGAACAATTTGTTCTCGGTTTTGATACCCAACGAGTTGACTTTGAACAAGGAATCCCTTCTTACCTTCTCGGTCAATATTCGCAACATGGTTGGTGGTATTATTATCTTGTTGTTCTTGCAACAAAGGAAACGCTTGGGACATTGATTTTATTTGGTCTTGCGTTGGTTCTTTTCTTTTTTAAACAATTTCGTACAACATGGCAGGATGAAATTGTTTTAGTTGTCCCGTTTATCACGATTTTTGTAATTGTGAGTTCCCAAACCGGTTTTTCGCTTCATTCACGTTATATGATTCCGGCGTTGCCGTTTTTGTACATTTGGATCAGCCGCGTCGGAATTTTGTTATTATCGCGATTTTTACTTGTCCGTGTTATTGTTCCGGTAATACTTTTATTCGGAACAATTTCAAGTCTTTGTGTTTATCCTTATTCTATGTCGTATTTCAATGAAGCGGTCGGCGGTTCATCGCAGGGACATCGCTACTTGCTTGGCAGTAATATTGATTGGGGACAAGACCTTTATGAGTTACGCGATTGGTTGGCGGATCATCCTGAAGCGCGACCGATTCGTGTTGCAACGTCAGGGATTTTTCCGCTGGAGACATTAGGAATTAAGAGTGCCGGTCAGCCGCCGAAGTGGAAACCGGAGCGACAAGCCACAGGCAATTGGCAACAATTGGTTCAGGTTGGTCCCCAACCGGGTTGGTTTTTGTTCGGTACGAATGATCAGTTTCATGTTAATCATGAATATGACTGGTTACATTCATTAACGCCAATAAAACGCATCGGATATTCCGTTTATATTTTTCATGTTACGCTGGAGGACGCCAATCGTCTTCGTGAACAATATGATTTACCGATGTTAATTGAAGAAGATTTTGAGTGATTTTGTACATTATTTTTCAAGAGAATTGTTAATCATTCTTATTAACCACGAATTTTCACGAATGATCACGAATAAATAATTTGTGAACATTCGTGTTAATTCGTGGACAAAAACGAATTTGTTGAGATTGCCGTTAATTAAACCTTTGTGGATTTTTAGAACAAAAATTAAATTTTACAGGTTCATTCAGGGAGAAATTTATGCGACGTTTATTATTTGTTTTTCTTTGGGTTGTCGTTATTTTATTTGTTGTTCAGGTCATTTATTTCATTTTTTTCAGCGTTCGCGCGCCGCGTTACAATGAAGGACAACCGCTCAATACTGTTGCGATTTCCACTCCGGTACGTCATGCTTCGGCATTGTGTCAGGATCATTCCGGTTACGTTTGGGTTGGAACGGACGGAGAAGGAATTTACTATTTTGATATTGAAAAAAATGAATCACAACCGATTTCAACTCCGCATGAACTTGAAGAAGCGTCGGTTCGTTCTCTTGCCGTTGACCGTCAAAGCCGTCTTTGGGTTGGTACATCTTGTCATGGACTTTTTGTCAAAAACGGCGAAGAATGGAAACATTATGATTTTGGAACAAGAATTTTTACAATTCGTGTTGTGCCGAACGGAGATGTTTTTGTTGCAACAGAAAATTGTCTTACCGTTTATTCTCCAACGTCAGATATATGGAAAGATATTGAGATTCACCCAACGGATCAAAATCCGACCGATCTTTGGCAAGTTGCGGATGTTACGTTTGATGCGAAGGGCAATCTTTTTGTCGGAACAACTTGTCACGGAATTGTACGGTTAAACCGTGATGATTCCGGCAATTATATTGTTTCAAAATTAATTTCGGCGAAACGCCGTTTTGGTCCCGGTTCAACACCGAATGTTTCGCCTGTTCCGCTTGATCCTTGCGGTGAAGGTTTACCGTCGAATCAGATCAACACAATATTAACGAGTTCGGACGGAACCATTTGGGCAGGAACAACTGCTGGTTTGGCATGGAGCAGAAACGGCGGCGAAACATGGTTTTTTATTCGCGGACGTAATTATGGTGACAAAATTCGCGGACTTCTTGCCGGAACGCCTTATAAATGGAAAGAGATTTCACGAGTCCGGTTTGGCGAGTTGTTACCGGAAGATGATATTCCGTTACTGATTGAAGACACCAACGGTATTCTTTGGATTGGTACAAAATCACTCGGATGCGTTGCAATAAAGCCCGACGCTTTTTACCGTGAAACGTTACCAAATTCCGACGATTCCGGAACGGCAACATCAGAAGTTTTTGGTAACAATATTTCATTGCCGCCGACTTTTATTTACGGACGTGAAATTCCTGA
>JAITIZ010000162.1 GCA_031279215.1 Planctomycetaceae bacterium | reverse complement strand
TTCTGTTTCTTTCACAATTTTACTTTGTGATTGATCGTCATAAGGTCTGTTATAACAACAATTATCGAGATAAACACGTGTCATTTTTTGTACTTTGAGTTTTTAATTTTATTTTGTATTGGGTGTTTGATTTTGTTTTTTGTTAAAAAAATATTCTTATATGAAAGTTTCTCTGATTGTTTAAATTTGTTTAAGTGCGTTTAAATTTGAATTTTGATCTTAAAAGAGCCAAGCTTTTTGGGACAGCGGTGTTTGGATTTTCGTTTCCTTCAAATTCTAGCGAGATGAATCCGCGGTAGTTGTATTTTTGTAGAATTTCGGCGATTTTATCGTAATCAATTTCTAACGAGTACCATTTTCCACATAAACCGTCGCATAACATGACACACCAATTTCAAAACCGTCCTATTTTACACAAAATCTACATAAATTCAAGGAACTTAACCTGTTGATTCAGTTTTGTTCCTTTGATGACCGGTAAACTTTTATATTTTACTTTCAGTCATTTCCACATTTCCACAATTTGTTAAACAACACATTAACAGTTGTACGCAAGACCAATTTTCATTGAATACAGTTTTTTCCAGATCAATTTGAAATCTTAACGGGTCATAATTTTACTTTACTTCTTAATATTACAAATTATAGAATATTTTTCAGATTTGCAATATTGCAATGGAATTTTCATTTTGTGATCAATCTCATGATATTTCTGTAGTTTGTAATTCCTATTTTTTCAACAATAATTAGAATGTACTGAAAATTTCAGATTATCCTGAAATATATGTACAGTGATGAATTATTCGGGTTAGATTTAATGCCTCCCGAACCTCTCTATCTGGGGCAAGAAATTCACCTAAATTCCGTCTAGATCGGCAATGAACACAATCCCATTGTCGGCGATTTAACAGAATGTGGATTTGACCTGCAAATTTTTGTTTAGGAACAGTTCAAAATAACATGAACAAATCATGGAGGTAAGTTATGGAGGTAAGTTATGGTAATTCCATGATTCAAAAGGGGCGATTTTCACCAGGTTAATCGTTGCAAAATTTTCATCAGAGATTTTTTGGGCAAGCTCGTATTCAGTATCATTGCGAACACAAATCACGACGGTAAGGGGCTGTGGTCGTCTGGTGTTAACGTTCAAAGTATATTGCGGAACGAAAAATAAAACGAAAAATAAAACAGGCAGTTATCTTATGAAAGTATATAAAAAAAGGATTTTGCACATTCATCAAAAATGCGTAAAACCCTCAAAAAATGACCCCGACGGGAATCGAACCCGTGCCGCGGCCTTGAAAGGGCCGTGTCCTAACCGCTAGACGACGGGGCCAACTCAAATGAGGACGCTATTCTACCTAACAAACACCAATCGACAAGGGGGGCTAAAAAATCGAATTGTTTATGAAATTCTTGTGTTGTTTTGTATTCTCCCTTGCCCTTGCCCAAAAAATACAAATTAAGTTTTTGTGGGTACTCTATTGTAAATTCGTCAAACCGCCCCCTTGAATTTGTTATCAAGATTGGTTAAATTACTACGAGTGATCTGGTTGCCTCTCTGTAACCGGTTTATGTATTGCGTTTCTATTTAACGCAATATTTTTTGTTGAGTGGTTTATATTGCGGGGTGATTTTCGATTTATTCCCGTTCAATGTAGTGTACAAAAAATCGAATCAATTATCTTTAAATTTTGAAAATCAAGGAGTAATTATGGATACAGCAATGATTGAGGCTGTTGGTTTGACAAAGTATTACGGTGATTTTGCTGCGATTGACAATGTTTCCTTTAATATTAAACGAGGTGAAGTCGCAGCGTTTCTTGGTCCGAATGGGGCTGGCAAAAGCACTTCCATGAAACTCTTAACCGGTTATTTGGCGGCAACACACGGAATTGCACGAATTGCCGGACATGATATGGCGATAGACCGGATTGCCGGTTCCCAAAGACTTGGTTATCTGCCTGAAAACGGTCCTCTTTATCCTGATATGACCCCTCGTTCCCTACTTCATTTTTTCGGTGAAGCACGCGGTCTTGCCCCCAACAAACTTCGTGAACGTATTGCCGTTGTTGTGGAACTTTGTGCTTTGAAATCGGTTTATGGTAAACCAATTGGTAAATTATCGAAAGGGTTTCGTCAACGTGTCGGAATGGCGCAAGCTCTGTTACATGAACCGGAAGTGTTAATTCTCGATGAACCGACCGCAGGTTTAGACCCCAATCAAATTCACGATGTTCGTGAAACATTGCGGCGTATCGGTAAAGAAAAAACCGTTTTACTCTCAACCCATATCTTGCAAGAAGTTGAAGCGGTTGCGTCCCGTGTTCTTTTTATTAATGATGGTAAACTTGTTTTTGATGGAGCGATTGAGGAATTTCGCAAATCGGACAGTGATCTTGATAGACGTTTCCGTGTTTTAACCCAATCCGTGTAAGTACAGATATACAAGTACAGATACACTTTGAGCCTGCCATTATCGGGCTTTTTGTAATATTTCATCGGAATATTTTTGATATTATTTGTAGAGGCGCAATGTATTGTGTCTCTACTGTGCTCAGAATTAACAAAAAATATGAAAAACAGTAATATATCAGTGGAATAATTTTTTGGGTTCTATTTTCGCGGCATTTCCTTAATTTATTATGTTTTCTTAGTCCCGCAGGGACGAGATTATCAGCCGCAGCAATCATCATCTCGTCCTTGCAGGGCTTTGGGAAAATGGAGGAGTTCCTACTCCGGCGGTTGCGCTTCGCTTCACCGCCGGTTATGCTGTTCACACCCCTAGCGGGGTTAAGATCACAAAATAAAAATTCCGCT
>JAITIZ010000152.1 GCA_031279215.1 Planctomycetaceae bacterium | reverse complement strand
GCGTACAAATTGGGAATTTTTTCTGTATCTTGAAAAAACGGTTGCCGATATTTTGTTGAAAACACGATATGAATATAAATTTGTGCGAATGATTGCGGCATATTTTTTGTTCTGTTATTTGTTTTTTATGCAGGGTAATTCCAATACAAACCATTTTAATCCGTTGGTATTGCGTTATTAAAACGCAACGATTATTTCATGTCGTTACAACGCAATACCAACGGCTATTTTGAAAATATCCCGTTGGGATATAAAAATTCATTCACCATACATAATCATTACCCCAACAGGGTAATCCCAATATTGCCGTGTGTGCGGCGTACTCGCCGAACACACGGAAACAATTGACATTGATCGTTCCGTTTGTATTGCGTTATTAAAACGCAACGATTAATTCATGCCGTTACAACGCAATACCAACGGTTACATTGGGAATACCCCGTTGTGGTATAAAAAATTTATTCACCGTACATTATTATTACCCCGACGGGGTATTCCAATATTGCCGTGCGTGCGGCGTACTCGCCGAACACACGGAAACAAATATTGACATTAACCGTTTTGTTCCGTTGGTATTGCGTTATCGAAACGCAACAATTATTTCACGCCGTTACAACGCAATACCAACGGCTACATTGGAAATATCCCGTTGGGATATAAAAATTTGTACATAAATTCTATTGAATTTTCCCGTCGGTCAAATCAATAATATCCTGAATTGTTTTGACATTCTCTAAAATATCAATATCAACTTTAATACCGATGTCTTTGGTGAGAAACATGATCAATCCAAGTATTCCGGTAGAATCAACATCAAGTTCTTTTAGCGTACTGTTTTCATTTATCGTTCCTTCTGGAAGTGCAAAAATATCTTCCAGTTCTTTAATAAAATCACTTTTTTTCATAATAATCTCCAAAATAATTGTTAAATTAAATAATATCGTTATCGGCAAGAGTTAAATACCAATTTCCCAGGCTATTGACGGATTGTGATGAAATATTATCGTTACTAACTGATTCCTGACGAATGAGAAAATGAATCAATCTAGGTATAATTTTTTTCTGCGCAACAAAATAACCTGCTTGATTGAAAATTTTATTGTATCGGTCTGGAATATGATGAATTGATGTTGAAATTACTGTTTTTTGTTTCTGAAAATGTTGACGTGCATGATAGAGTAAATGATACAACGCGGTATCACCTTCATTATCTGGTCGAACAAGAAAGTCAACAATGTAACCGCAAAGAATACGATGTTCTTCTCTTTCGGGCCAAGGGTAAATAACATAAACAAGATAGCCTAAAAGTTGTCCATGTTTTCTCGCCGTTAATAAACAATAAGGAAGAACAGGAAAATTATTGAAACGCCATTGTATAAATGCAGAGTTACGATCCTGAATAATTGGATAATAGGCAACATTATCATTCATCAATTGATCCAACTCATTATCAATTTGTCTGACCATCTGTATCTGAATATTACCTTTGGGTTTTTGCTTAAAAAAAGAACGCGCAGAAACAATCAATTGTGGTAAAAATGTTATTCCGTGACAAAATATTTTTGAATAAGCGGGGCGTTTCATTGTAAGTATCTCTGCAAGCCGGAATATATTGATAAATATTTTTAGTGAACCGATATTTTTATAGCCTGCAAATTTAATAGTAGGAATGATCGCTTTTTCGTTCGGAAAACCATAAGTCAAACGACAATTTTCTTTTATTGCCTGTTGACGACACAAAGTATTGAGCCTTGTATAAATCGTTTCAATTTTTCCATCATGTTTAATAAGTTCCAATCGGTAATCGGGATGTGTTGCTGATGAAAATGAATGTGCCGCAAGTAATTTTTGTCCATGAATCCACAGATTACTTTTTTGTAATGCGTTTGTTCCAACAAGTTTATCACCGTCGAAGGCTCCATAGATAATGGATTTACCAGCCGGATTGTCGAAATGCCAATATTTGTACAATTCCGGTCGGCTAAAAAAACCGTTACCAAAACAATGTCCCAGAAAGGCAGAAAATTGTGGTCCGTCTTCTAAGGTAAGTCTGCGAAATTCTATTGTTGACATTGATCTATTTTTATAGAGTAATTTTTTTGAAACAGATTATTCTATTTCATAAACAGATTTAACCAGTTTTTGAACTTCTACCGGATCGGCATTAAATTTTTTTGATACAAAATCTAATGATTCTTCATGAAGCAAATGTTGTTTAGCCGCCTGCCATATTCGCAACTTTAATGTGTCCGTTTCGAAATCAATTTGCGGCGGCGGTTCAATTGTTCCAATGGGTTCTGGAGTGGAAAAACCTTTGTGAAGCAGCATATCCATATAACCTTGAAAATGCTCTGCATAAACTTTCTCCGGCAGTTGATTTTCAACAACACGTCGCCTTGCGTTTTGTCCATGTTCGAATCGTTTTATCGGATTTTTCAGGTAATCGACAATCGCATCCGCTAAAGTACCGGATTCTTGAAACGGGACCAATGTACCAGTAATTCCGTCCGCAATAGCATCACAAACTCCTGTAACATGAAAACCGACTGACGGAATTCCCATCGCAGAAGCTTCTGCTACAACAATTGGATTTCCTTCCCGATGGGAAGGACAAATAAATAAATCGGCAATACTATAATAGGGAGCCAAATTCCATTGTCCGCCTGTTACAATAACTTGAGGATGGTTATTTAACCAATTCAAAGCATCAGGAACCGGATCAATCATATCGTGCGGTCCAACTACGATCAGTCTTGTTTCAGGAAGTGATTCAAGAACAATTTTATAAGCATCAATCAATTCGAATATTCCTTTGTAACGGGTGATTCGACCAATGTTGACGATAATCGGTACGTTTGGAGGAAATTTGAATTTATTTCGCAACACTAATGCTTCTTTTAGCGGTTTTGCGGAAGGTGAAAATATTCTTACATAGCCCGCTTCAGATTCGCCCTGAGTAAATACGTGATGCCGCATCATGTAAATGTCTTTTGCAATTTTGGCTTTTTTCGACCCCCGTATAACACTGTCCGAGCAACCCGTATGAGCCGTTGCCAATAACGAAGCAGTTTTCATCATAAGCCAATAAAATTGTCGAGTAATTGGTTTATGTCCATCAGTAATGACTCCCCAATGAGTCATCACTCTGATAGGAACATCGGCAAATTTTGCGGCAATCGTGCCAATCACACAGCCTTTAGCTGTTGTTGAAACAACAATTGTCGGTTTGATTTTTCTAAATAAACGAATTAACTCTTTAATTGTTTGAATATCCTTGAGAGGATGTTTGGAACCGCGATCAATGGGAATTTCAGTATATTCCACTCCTTCATTTTCGGCGATTTCATGAAAATTGGAATTCGGTGAAGCGCAGAGATGTACATGAAATCCCCTGAGACGTAAATAATTGAAAAAACCGCTCCAGATTCTCAAAACACTGGTTACTGGAGCTAAAAAAACGATGACCGGTTTCATTGAACAATATATTGTAATTAATTTAAGTTTATATGAACAAAATTTACTTTCTCAGCCTACACGTTTAAGCGGAGAGTGTTGAAATGTTTTTTGATGCCATCTCCACGCGGTTGTTATTGAATCTTCAAGTGAATACTGTGGAGTCCAACCGAGAATCCGTTTTGCCTTTTCCGATGAACCAACCAATTCAGCCGGATCACCTTCACGCCTCGCAACATGATGAATTTTTATGGAACATTTTGTAATCTTTTGCGCAACATGAAGAATTTCCCGAATGGAATAGCCTTTACCACTGCCAAGATTATAATTGTCCGAAATTCCTGTGTTACAAAGTTGCTCCATTCCTCGTTTATGTGCTTCAGCCAGATCACAGACATGAATATAGTCACGAATACACGTTCCATCAGAAGTGTCATAATCGTTACCAAATACATCAATTTTCGGACGAATTCCTGCCGCTACATCAAGTATCAATGGAATAAGGTGTGTTTCAGGATCATGCCATTCGCCGATATGACGATCCGGATCAGCACCTGATGCATTAAAATAACGAAAAATACCGTATTTCAAACCATAAGCCTTATCGTAATCTTTCAAAATTTGTTCAACAACAAGTTTTGTGTAACCATAAGGGTTGATTGGATGTTGAGGATGTAACTCATCAATAGGCGTATATTCAGCATTACCAAAAGTTGCACAACTTGATGAAAAAATAAAATTGTTTACATGATGCCGAACCATTGCATCAAGAAGGATAAGTGTTTTTGATACATTATTTTCGTAATATACACTCGGAGATGATATCGATTCGCCAACATAAGCAAAAGCGGCAAAGTGCATAACTGTTTCGATTTTATTTGTTGTAAAAATGTGATCCAGAAATTCACTGTTACCAATATCACCTTGAATAAATTTTCCCCACTGAGCATGTTCACGATGTCCTCGACAAAGGTTATCGATGACAAGTGTCGAATAACCAGAACGGTGTAAAAGTTGATTGACATGCGAACCGATATAACCGGCACCGCCAACAATTAAAATAGTCATCCGTGACTCCTTTTTTATTACAATTTATTTTCTGTATATGGTTTTCGCAAAACCCAATATCCGGTTAACTTAGCAAGTTCTTCTATGGGGTAATCGGAAAATTCTTTTGCAATTGGCATTGATTTTAATATTTCGATTAACTCGGATGATGATTGCAACGGAGGATTATGATACTGATCAGGAATGTCTGGGTTAAATGGAGATATTGCTTTTTCTTCTAAAATTTCAAAACCGACATCTTCGAACAAATATTTGTAATCAATATGACGCATTCGATTATGTCCGCCTGGCGGGTACATTTTATTCCATTTATCCAATGAAAATTGAAGGAAATAATAAGGTGAAATATTTTTATCACGACAATGATCCTCATAGTCTATTCCAAATGCCATGATACCGCCCGGCAAAAGGATTCTCCTGCATTCGATCAGGATATCTTTAATCTCTTCTTTAGGAATGTGTTCCAGTACGTCATTGGTATAAATATAATCAATTGATGCATCGGGTAATTCTGTTTTTCTTGCGTCCGATGGCGCATGAAAATCAATATGATAATAATCCGATAAAATTTGTTTATAATTTTTTGTGTTAAAATAGGGGGGTAATATATGAGGATAACTAGTTCTCTTTCTTGTATGTTCTGCGGAAAAATTTAATGACGATGGTAATGTCCAATTAATACAATCAACAGCATAAATATTTTTAAAACTAAAAGATGCCATACACATCGTAATAAACAATTCATAGCCGGTTCCAAATTCGAAAACACAAGTATCCTGAATTGGTTTGGAACCATAGAGCATATAGGTATCCCGAAATCGTTCCGCACAGCGAAACCGAATATCTGAAACATTAAAGGCAATGGGATATTGTCCCAACAATCTTTTCACCATCAAATACAACCGATCACCAAACGGAAGACCGACAAGCCAGTTCCACCATCGGCACTTTAAATAATATTTGACATTCATGTTACTATTATTTTTGCAACAACGGATTTGTTGCTAAATGATTTTTTTATCAAAATATAATTATTTTGTTTTTGCCCGTACAAATTGTTTACCAATAACCGGTAAACAGCAACAAATATTACCGCAAATATACAAGGGTGTTGTAAATGCAATTATATTTGCTAATTTTCAATTGTAAAAATAATATTCAATGTAATATATCAGCCGAATTTCCCCAAAACGTATCACAATCGTTTCAATAAACCTTATTTTCAACCTAATTTTTTTACTAAACAACCTCAGTAGAGACGCAATGTATTGCGTCTACAACCTCATTAAAAAATAAACGAACAATAAGGTAATAAGGTTTGTTTTTTGGGGGATTTATTACTACTGAGGTTGTTTTGTTCGGAAAATAAGGTGAAACTGAGGTTGTTGAAAATGAACCCAAAATCTTTGAAAAATTTCCACTGATATATTACTATTCAATATATTTACTTATTGCTTTGGCAATAGTTTGGGTATTACGGTTAACATCAAAATCTATAACAGTTTTATCGAACGGTATAAAAGTTGATTGACATGCGAACCGGTGTAACCGGCACCGACAATTAAAATAGTCGTCTCTAACTCCCCTTTTATTTTTATATTGATTTATCCATAAGTGTCTGATAAAATAAATTCCTTTTTTCAGTCAAAATAGATTCTTCATATTCATGTGCAATTTTGAGATTTCTTTTCGCTTGGTCTTCATATAGATTTTTGTTTGAAATAAAATATTTGATTTTTTCAGTTAAGGCTTCAACGTCATTACTCGGTATAAGTGCGACATCATCCAGTAATTCAGGAATGCCGCCAACACGAGAACCGATACAGGGTAAACCTCTTGCCATCGCTTCAAGCAATGCACGCGGTAAACCTTCTGTTCGAGATACCATCAAATAGAGATCACATTGATCTAAAAAGTGACAAACTTCTTCACGAGTTCTAATGTTACCAGGAAAATTTATTTGTTCGGAAATTCTAAGTTTACTTGCCAACGATTTCATGTTTTCAATATATCTTCCATCTCCCAACCAAGTAAGCCGACAGTTTATTCCTTGTTGTTTTAATTTTGCCAATGCACGAAGGACAATATCCGGTGCTTTATACATTTGATCGAGGCTTCCAATAGAAAGCAAAGAAAATTCTGAAGCAACGATTTGTTGCTTGGCTTTTTCTGCAAAAAATTCTGATGAAAGAGCCGCATTTGTTGCATTTATTGCAAATTTATTTTTCGTAACTGGATAACGTTTTTGCAAGTATTTTTTTGTCACATAAATAGTTGCAACAGATCCTTTTACAATACGTTTTAGTTTTTTTGAAAAATGATAACGAAAATAAGGACGAAAAATGTGTTTGACCGTTCCCGATGCAAAAATATCGTATGGATCGCCTACAACTTCAACTCCGTATGGAATATTTTTCCGTGACAATACATCAACAAGGTGTGAGGCAATCATTCCCGGACAACGACAGATATAGGCTTTTCCGAATACAGTAATTTCATTGATAATTTGTATTATTTTGGATCGTACTTTTAAATATTGCCATGGACCAATATAATATGGTAATGGGATCACTGATACTCGGTCACCATTAATTTGTTGCGAGTTTACAATATCAATATCAGATAAATTTGTTACTCGTGCCAATAGGGAAACATGATCAAACACTCGCAGATAACGCTCTTCAACCAATCTATTGGTCAGAGAACCATCAAGTGAATAAATATTTCCATTTTTACTTTGTACTAAGCGATATTCCGTGGCAAGTACCAAACGCATGAATGAAACTCCTTCAAAATTCAAATAATTTTTTTGACGATGAAAACAGAAAAATAATTATGACAAAAAATTCAAAAACTCCTTCCAACAACAAAATTTTTAGTGTAATTGTTCTTGAATTAAAGCCTTATATAAAAATAAATTTTTTCGGATTGTCAGAAGAATTGAATTTATTTTACATTTAAATTTTGCGGTTTGCGAACCATTCAATGCTACATAAAAATCAGTAATAAATTGTGGTAAATTATTTGTTTCTTTAAAAAATTTATATTCGTCTTCACCAAAATCAGTACGAATATCTTCCAACATTATTGGTTGAAGTATTTTGGGAATACCATAGTAACATGGTACAAAATCATATAATTTTTTTTGTAGAAATAAATCTTTCCATTCGCCATAATATAATCCTCTTTTAAGTAACATTTCTTTGATTAACCGATAAACAATGATAATATCTCTTTTTTTCCCTGTTTTGTCATTGGTGATTGAATTTAGATTTAATCTATAGTGATACAATTTTTCACAAATAAACTTAGTCCGTGGTTCACAAACGAGTGCTTTCCAGTGGACGGGAATATCTTCAGCAATAATTCCCTCTGGAAATTTTAATTCATTATTCAACAAAAATAATGTCCTCCAAAGTTTCGACCATGCCGCTGGAAAATTGATCAATGTTGTTTTATCAAGTTTTTTACCATTACATTTAATAACCTTTTTTTCAAGAGGATAAAGCCTGCTGTTTAACAAAATACTGTTTCGAAAAAAGAAGGTCATATCAATATTTTCGGAATCTGCAACAGCAACTGTCTTTTTACATAAATCAGGTTCAATCCAATCATCGCTATCAACAAAAAGCGTATATTCCCCTTTTATGTACGGATATGCTGCATTTCGCGCCGAAGATGATCCTCCGTTTTCCTTATGAATCACGGTAATTCGTGAATCTTTGGCGGCGTACTCTTCCAAAATTTGTGGTGAATTGTCGGGTGATCCGTCATTAACACAAATAATTTCAATATCGCGCAATGTCTGATTTACAATAGAATCCAAACATTTACGAAGATAATTCTCCACTTTATACACTGGTACGATAATCGATACTTTCGGCATACAGGTCAATTTGTTTCAGGTAATATTTGTTCTTTTAATTTATAAGAGTGTGTTTTAACACAGGATCGCATAACAACGATTGGAATCCAAAAACTAAGCATATCAATAGTATATTTATCAAAAAAATGTCCAAAAAATGAGAAAAGAAATATTACAGCAATCCAACCATATTCCGGCATAGAAGTAAAAATAATAACAGCATCACAAGCCCCGCGGATAAGGATAATCAGATAGAGAGTTAATCCAACCAATCCTAGAGAAAGGGTAACTCCAAGAACGTTACAATGGACATTGACTCTGTAATAAATATCGTCAATTTTTAAAACAAGAGAATTACCATATCCCAAAATTGGATTTGCCATAATTCTATCTATTGCAATTAAATAAATAGCACTACGTACATCCATGTTAAAAATGTTCGATAATTTGTTATACAAAACCCGATCAGATGCTTCCAATAATTCTGATCGCTGTTGCTGTATTATGCCGCGAGGCAAGGAATAGGGAGATGCAACAACAATCATCTCAATATTGGAAAATGTTTTTACTGTAGAATTTGATTGTTGGAAAATGGGTTGTGAATAAATGAGTTGTTGGGAAGTTGGTTGTTGTGAGATTGTGGCTGATATTTTGTTGTCATTTATATTTTCTGATTCAATATTCATTATTTTTTTAATTGACGAAGTATCATTATTTATCACTTCAATAGTTGTTTTTATGCGGTCTAACAATCTAGTCGAATCAACCTTTCCAACATGAAACAATAAAAAAATATTAAGTGCCAGTATAATTGGGACTATAATAAAAAATTCCTTTTTTTGCCATATTCCAGTGATGATAACAAGAAGACAATGAACAACAATCCAACCAATCAACAGTCCTCGCACAGAGACAAAATAAAATAAAGTCGATCCTATAAAATATCCGATTGATGCGAATTCAATCCGTATTTGCTTTGTGTATTTGCCATACAAAGAAAGTAGTGCCAGAAATAATCCTATTGATGCAATAAAATATCCTGCCTTATTTCCAGTGATCCAAAGTGTATTTATAATGCGTTTTTCATCGGTGAGGAATTTTAGAGAACGAGCTGAGTGTCCTGATAGAATCCAATCGTACCATGTTATAAAAATTAAAAGACTCATAATAAACAAAGAGAGAAAAACAATCCAAAAAATTATTTTATTTGTAGCTTTTTTTATAGGAATCGAAAACGCCATAATTGCAACGGGACACATTAAATGCGCAATGATTCCTAAATAGGGATAATTGCCAATATACCAGCTTTCCACACATGATCGGCAATACTGCATTATCCAAAATATCAGAATAGGTAATGAATAACCGACAAAACATTGAAGTGAACGGTTTGTTATTCCATATTTAAGTACAATATAAATATAAAATGTTATGTTTCCATAAGAGGCAACAAATAATGCGAAAGCCATACTGAACGAATAATGGCTTAGCATTCCCGTTAAAAAGGCAAGACAATATAACCCATCAAAAGCAAGAAAAAACATAATTCCTGCCTCCCATGTGTTCATTTTAAAATCAGGTTTTGTTTGTATTTGATCCATAAATACTTAATGCATATAAATATATAACAATTGACAGGGCTTTTAATTCTACCTTCGTAATAATTTTCGGAGGTATGTCTTAAAATAAGTTTGAACTTATTCTATTCAAAACAAATATATCTTTGTTTTATTTTTCTTTAATATTAAATTTTAGTTGCAAATAAAAAATTATAGCAGTAAAAGAAATGAGTCGTCCGGTAGTTAAAGCCGTTACAATACCAACGGTTTTCAATTGATTTTGTATCAAATAATAAGATAAAAATAGAACAATGACCAACTCAAAAATTGTTATCAATACAACCATCCACACTTTTTTTTGGTCCACCATCACTTGCCAGACTACTGCACATAAAACACTCAATACCCCCCAAATACTAAAAGCAACCAAAATCAAACCGTTATCTGCAAATTCATTGCCATTCAATCTCATTAAAAACTTAGGAAACAAAACCATCGGTAACACTAAAATTAGTGAAACAACCACTTGAAGCCCTAATCCTTTTTTGACAACTCTCCAATATCGCGCGTTCTGACTTGTTCCACCTACTTCACAAAGATTTGGAAAAAATACTGCTGATAATAACGATGGTAAGAAAAAAATTGCTATCTGAATATTTTGCGCTGCATAAAATTCTCCTAATTCCGTTGCACCATTGGGTTGCATCCGAAGCATCATTTGTACAAACCATATCATTCCGGCATACAAAATTCCGCAAATCACTATCGGTAAATTGGAACTCCATAAAACAGACAATTCTTTGTATCCTTTAGAAAATTCATAACATATTTTATTTTTCTTTACATTTTTATAAATAAATAAACTATTCGTTGCAATGTTTAAACTAGTACATAACATTACAGCAATCAATGCGCCAAATATTCCGTACCAATAAGCACCGCCAACATAAATCGGTAATGATAATATTCCGACAATCCCGGTTACAATTGCCAATCCGCGAAAATCTTGAAAACCTGTCATCACCGCAATTTGCGTTCCCATAAATGTCATCAGGAATAACAATATTGCTCCCCACTGTAGAACATTTGTTAATTCCGGTTTACCTAATTGTGTTTCACAAAGCCATGGTGAAATCAAATAAAATAAAATCGCAACAAACAACGCTATAAAAAATGTAAACACGTATGTCAAACCAATAATCCGTCCGGTTCGCTCTTTGTCTTTGTGTAATAATTCCGCAATATATTTCGTTGCAGTCAAACCCATTCCAAAACTTGAAAACGCAACAAATGTCATTGCCGTTGAACGAATCAATCCAAATTCACCAAACGCTTCCTTTCCTAAAATTCTCGCAACAAGAACCATCGCAATAAACGTAAACAATTTACCAAAACCGTTACCAATAACCGACCAAAATGTTCCGCTTACAATCCGCTTTCCAATCGGCGATTGTTGTACGCGATTCAAAATCGGTCGGAATATTGATGGACAATATTTGTCTGCTAATACGGATAAACTCAATGTAACGTCCTTGTATGTTTTAATTTTTTGGATTTTTTGTAATATATCAGTGAAATTTTTATTTTTTACGCATTATCAATTTCTTCCTCGTCCTGAAAGGACATTGCGTAACAACCTATCGCAACGCGGTAGGTAACGAATATTCCAATAACATTGCCCTGAAAGGGCAGTGCTTTTGCGCAAAACAACGGTCTGTTCCATTGCCCTTACAGGGCGATGGTGCGTGAAGTTATTACCCGCCGCGTTGCGGCGGGTTGTTATGCATTGCCCCGTTGGGGCGAAGGAAAAAACGGATTCTTGATTCATAAACTCTGAAAAAATAAAAATTCCACTGATATATTACGATTTTTTTAACTGGATTAACTGGATTTACAAGATTATTTTTTCATACCTTTTTTGATGGTGTGCTTAAATTTTAATACGGCAAATTTAATTCTATTGAAGTTTCCGTGTTTGTTATTTCGATTTCAGGATCAAGTAATTCCGTAATCAATTCGCCGCTTGATTACATGAGTTGTTTTTATTGAAAAAATGTAACCGTTCATGTACAATCCCGATTAAACAACTAATAAAATAGCACATGAACAGTTACTTTGTGTAGCAGTAAAAGTTAACTTTGGATTTATATTTTTCAATATTATCCACACATGCCTAATGAGTAAACAATATTCATTCTATGCATTACTCAACAGGTTTACTTTACAACACAATGAGAAAACGACCAAATACTTGCATTCAACAAGCAGGAAATTTATTTTTGATCTAAATTTCCTTCCAAGTTGGATTAAGTGTTGTTCCTCCAATTTCAAAACTTTTTGAAACGGGTGAGGAATAATCTTTCGTGAAAATTGTTGACCATGAGTTGATAAACCATGCCTCTTCAACTTTCAAATGAATGTCAGTTGCAGCGGCAGGGATCATAACAGATTTGTTGACCCCACAGGTAAATTCCCCACTATCACTTGTAACGCTCTTGCCATCGAGGTTAAACGAAACAGAGAATCGTGCTACATATCCTCCAGTGTTTCTAACCAATATAGAACCAGAAGATTGTGCTGCTTCAAGACGGGTAACATGGTCGTCCAGTACAAACGTCATTTACTGTACTCCTTCTTAAAATAGGTTAAAATGGAATTAAGAGAAAATATTGAAACTATTTTCTCAACGAAAATTTGCTTCCTGACACGATCAGAAAACTACGGAAATATATCATTTATTAAAAAATCACACAATAGTAATTTTATAACAAAATAATATCTTTTTTGAAATTTTTTTTAATTTTTGTACACACATAAATATCGGGCGGCATACACTCGGACAATAATGATCTGCTAACTTAGATAAACCCAATGTAACGTCCTTGTGTATTTGAAATTTTTTTGACAGGATTAACTGGATTATTTTTTTGTTCCCTTTTTTACCGTGTGTTTAAATTTTAATACGGCAAAGTTTAATTCTATTGATGTTTCGGTGTTTGTTGTTTCGATTTCGGGATCAAGTAATTCCGTAATCAATTCGCCGCTTGATTGCATGAGTTTTTTCTGTGATTCTTTATCCGATATAGTTGTCAATTCATTTATTTTTTGAGATAAATTTCGTACTTTCGTAAACGTTTCAACAATCGCAATTGTTGTCTGTATCGCAACCGGACTTTTCAATATTGTTGCCAACATGTATAAGCCCTTTTCCGTAAAGGCTTTAGGTAAATATTTCTTATGTTCGCCCCGTCTCAATTCCTTTAAGGTCAAAATTTTTGACCTTAAAGAATTCCATTCCTCTGTTGTCAATTCAAATACATATCCAGAAGGAAATTTTTCAGGATTATTCCTAACTGCTTGATTAATTTCTTTCGTTGCAATTCCGTACAACTCTGCTACATCGCTATCAAGAATCACATTTTGATCGCGAATCGTTATGATCTTTTTCTCAACTTGATTGAATTTCACAATATTTGACATAGTTTTCTACCAACATTTTGTCCTTAACGGGACAATTCCAATATTGCCGTGTGTGCGGTGTACTCACCGTACACACGGGACAAATTTTCACCATTTTGATCCGTTAGGACATAAAAAATCTCAATATAATAATATCACCCAGTTTTTCGTAACTCATTCGTTTCATTCGGAAACACCGACAAATCAGTTTTTGGTTTTGTGGTAAATGGTACGGTTTCCGTTTTGAATACCGGTTGGTATTCTTCTACAATCTCTTGTAACTTTTCTTGTATTTCCGATACAGGTGAATTGGTCATTTCCAAAAGTTCCTGAATTTGTTCATTAACAACATTCCAATCAAAACGCCGATGGGCAGCGCAACGTAATTTGGGATGTGATGTTCGGATGGCTTTTTCGGATTCAGA
>JAITIZ010000254.1 GCA_031279215.1 Planctomycetaceae bacterium | reverse complement strand
TACGGTTTTGCATTGGGATCGGTAGTTAGGAAGAAACGGTCAACAAGTCCATCGAGTTCGCGAGGTTTTAATGTGATTCGCCATGTTCCTTGTTCTAGTTTTAATGGAATAATCGTTTTTTGATTTTCTAATTTCAACGGAATCCAACGCCAATTCGTGCCGGTTCCAAGATGCCACGCTCCGCCGGTTACTTTGTTAAGATAAATTCCGTTGCGCATTTGTTTCGCTAAATCGATTATAAAAGAATCGTGTTCCGGGTCTGTTGTTGAAACTCGAGCCCAAAGATAATAGTTGTCTGTCTGTTTAATATTTAACATCCAGAAAATATCGCTATTCACTCGCACCGCTTTTTCAGCTGAAGCTTCGTCATCGGGGACGGTTAAAGAATTAACGAAACAAAAACCGTTTTCCGCTTCCCAATAAGTTCCGGTTGGTTCTACTAGAATTGGTTTCAATTCGGTTTTCTGTTTTGCAAGATCGGCAATGAACGGAATTTGTTCCAAAATAGGACGTCCTAAATCGTTTCCGTTTAGAGTTAAAATTCCGTTTGGTTCAGCCGGTTCTGTAGCGATTTGAAAAGTTGGAGTTGCCAATTCTGTACCGGTTGCAGAAATCGAACCGTCTGTTCCGGCAATTTGAATAGCAATATGATTTTTGTGTACTTCTTTTTTTTCGATTGGAGCATTAGCAAAATTCCGAGTCCAAGTATTGAATTTCTCATCCGAATCAAGATTCGAACCGATTCGAACCCAAAAAGCAGCTCCGGGCGGTGCAGCGAGTCCGCCGTAAGAAATCGGAACATCTTTAGTCCAATGATTAATAGTAAGCCGATAAACTCCATGTTTGTTACCGTCGTTTATTAAAAACGCTTTGGGAGATTGACCATCTTTGTCCCGTGTCCAAAGAACACGAATTCCAAACGCTTTATTTCCGTAACGAAAAATAACCGGTTTATCTCCAACTTCAATCGGTTCAGCGGACAATTCAATTAGATTATTATCAAGAAAAATAGCTTCAGGTATTCGGAAAACAAAATGAGATTGAACATTGGTCAACACGGGATCATTTAGAGTTTCCGGCGTGTAAATAACAATTCCGAGAGCGTCAACAGTACGTTGAGTGCCGAACCAAAAAGCTTCCGCATGAAGCGGTTTTTCATGACCGGCATTTGAAGTTGGATAACGTTTTGTACCGTAAGGGTCTTCGCGTCCGTCGGCGATAAAATAATTACGCGGCAGAAATTTCAGCGGTTCTTTGAACAACTTTTTAGACAAGTTTTTAACGTCTGCAACGTCTGCAACATTTTCAACTTTTCCAACTTTTCCAACCTTTCCAACCTTTGCAACATTTGTAACATTTTCAAAGTCTGCTAAATCGACTGTTAAAACCATATTTTGTCTTGCTCCGTGATAAGCAGCTCCGGCTGTGCCAAGTGCGATATCGTTCAAAATATAAGAGGTTGCCCATTGTCCCTGACCGCTTCCCCAACGCCGCACAATAAGACGCGGATATTGTTGATTCAGTTCAAGAATTTTTTTATTCGGTTTGTAAACGGCATGAAACGAATTGAGATATTCGGAATTTTTCGCCCTATTATCTGTTGGCACAAGACCGGCGAAATCAAAAAAACGTGTTGTTCCGGCAACTCCGTAAAGATAATTGTACGTCCGGCTTTGTGCTCCGGCGTGACGAAAAGAAGGTTGAAACCAATTCAGAGTTAAATCTGTCCAGAAAAGGTCGAGTAATTTTTGAATTGATCGTTTGGTTGACGAATTTTTAATATAACGAAGACCGAGTTGTAAAGCGTCGACATCAACCGCGTAATATGTTGGACTGTTGTATTCAAAAATACCGTGATCCCAAATGTGTATCAAAAAGAGTTGTAAGCGTCGTTCTCCTTCTTGGATAGCGTCGGGGCGATCAAATATTTGTCCAAGAATAATAAGATGAATGAAATTATAGATAGCAATATTTGTATAATCAGAACGAACACGATGTTTCAAACAGCCGTCGATGGAACGGCGTAATATTCGAGCGAGAATGAGCCGAGCTTCAGGCGGTAATTGATTACGGGATTCAAACCAAATAGGAATTGCATGAGCGGCGATAAATTCAACAGCATTTCGATCTGTAACTTCTGGGGTTCTCCAATACCAACGGAAATTACCGAATGTTTTGCTTTCGGCGTTACGGTCTTGCATTTCTTCTGCGAGTTTCAGCAATGGAATAACCGGTTCTAACGAAGGACGTTTATTTTCGGGTAAATCGATATTCGCCGAAGTAAGAATATAACAACTGTCAATCAAAGAGCGAACACTAAGATTCTCCCATGGTTCGACATTACCATTTTTGATGAGACGTTTAACAAATCCGTCAGTTGCGGGAATTGCTCTTGTGTAAAAATTTTCGAGCCGATCTGATTCGTCAGCCGAAACTGTTACACAAAAAAAGAACATAAAAAAAATAATTGAAATTTTCCGTAACATGTTTTTTTTTTTTTGAAAAATAATTTTGAGGGTAAAAGGGAAGATAGAGATATTGGGAACATTATTTACTTCCCGTTTTCCGCTATCAACTGCCGACAGTTATTTTTAGGGGTTGAATTTGTTTTTTGGGGTGTTTAGGTCATTATTTTTTTTATTTCGGTCATTGTTATTTCGGTAAAATTGTTTATCACTTTTTCTGTTTCGTTTAGTTTTTCTTTTGGCAAGGAAGTTGCGACACCGATGATTTTCATTTTTGCGGAGTGGGCGGCTTTTATTCCTGCCGGAGCGTCTTCAAAGACGAGGCAATTTTGCGGTTTTGTATTCAATAACTCTGCTGATTTCAGATAGATATCCGGTGCAGGTTTTGTTTTTTGTACCATTGCCGCAGAAACCACAACATCTAAATAGTTGCGGATTTTCAATTTATCCAACACAAAATCAATATTTTCTGCAGGACCGGAAGAACCAACCGCAACAGGAATATGATTCTTTTTCAATTCATTGAGTAATTCGGTTAAACCGTCAACAGGTTTGATATGTGGTTCGTAAATTTGCCGGTAATACGCTTCTTTTCCGTCGGCAAGTTCCAGATGCCGTTCTTTGTTTTCGTTTGGGAACAACTCTGCCATGAGGTCATCATTTCCTCTTCCGAACATGTTGGGAGTAAATATTATTCCGTATTGACTAAAATATTCGGCAAAAGCGCGTTCGTGAAAACGACTGTTATCTACTAATACCCCATCCATATCGAAAATTACTGCAAACATATTTTTATTCGTAATATATCAGTGGAATAATTTTAAACTACTCTTACTTGAGTTTTCGGTATTTATTTTCGGTATTTATTTTCGGTGTTTATTTTCGGTGTTTATTTTTAAAATGTATTCATTAAAGTCGCCCTGAAAGGGCAACCAGCATTAGCGTAGGGCAACGCCCTACGTAACAAATATAACACACCAAAGCCCTGTAAGGACGATAGCAATAAGATGATGAATGATCTTTAGGCTTGCGCCCTTTCAGGACTTAATTTCAAAGGCGAAACTATACGTAGGGCGTTGCCCTACGCTATTGCTGATTGCCCCTACGGGGCGAATGGGTACACAATTTTTTGACTCGAAAAAAATTATTCCACTGATAGATTACAAAAAGACTATTTTATTATCAGGATACAGGATATCACCAAAAAATAAATAAAAGGGTTGATTAATTTACTTTTCGAAAGGAATGATTTTTGGTGCTGGAATACGTGTTCCGTGCAGACCCCCAAATTCCGCAAGCAATTCTTTATAATTATATTGCAAAAAGTTCCAGGTTTTGGGCGGCGGGTTCTGTTTTAGCCAATGATCGACAAAATCACGGACAGTCTGATCATATTTTTTTTGCGAAGAACCATGCGCAAAACAACGCCCCTTGAACCGCCGTAAATCACCATTGAAATCGGGATTGATATGATATAATTCATGAACAATTGTCTCTAATTTTTGAGACAATTTTAGTTCAATAAATCGCGGAACATAAAAATAAAGAATATAAAGATATTCTACTCCGTCAGTTCGGTAACACCGTTGCAATGTCCAATGTTTTCCTTGACTTTGCATAATAAGTTCCCCGCCTTTGAACCGCAAAGGTGTTGTTGTGGCAAAAATACCAAACGGAGCACTATGTTTCGTTTGTGCAAAACTAATAGCAACACGTGTCATATCTATATGACACAATGCCGGTACGCGAAAACAAATATCTTCACAAACCTTTGCAATTGCTGTCGTATAATCGAACGACCGACGTTTTGATTTTGTAACCATCCTACGTTCAGCCGAACATCCTAAGTCGGCTATTCTATTTTAGGCCGTTGCGATCGGGCCTTAACACGGTCGTTTTTACCGACAAATTCAAGAATTGCCTGTTTTCCTGCATCACCAAGTCGTGGTTTAAATAGTTTCAGGATTCTTGTGTAACCTCCATTCCGATTAATAAACCGCGGCGCAACTACTTCAAAAAGAATTTGTACTGCTTCCTTGTTACCAATCAATTGAAGTACCCGACGACGCGCTGCCAATGCCGGAGCAATGGTTTTATTCCATTCTTGCCAAACTTCACTATTGCGCCACTTTTTCCATTCTTCAGAATCACGCTCTGCCCGAACTTCAAAACGGGCAGCTTCATTGATATGTGCTTGAGCTTTTTTAGCAATGGTAATACATTTTTCAAGAAGCGGACGAACTTCTTTGGCTTTCGGCAATGTTGTAATAATACGCCCCGGTGTTTTGGGAGCGTTTGCTTCGTCCGTTGCATCACGTTCTGTCATTAGGATCGAAACAATCAGGTTTTTGAGCAATGCTCGTTGATGATTGGGATTTCGACCTAGTTTACGTCCTTTATTCAAATGTCGCATGAGATCACCGTCTTCTATGAATTTGACAATTATATTTATATTAATTATTGGTCGGAAAATCGGTTTTGAAACATTACGTACTAAAACCGTTACCGTTTATAACTTTGACTTGTTTATAACTTAACTTAATTTATACGAATCAAGCGGTTAAGAGGTATAGGGAGAAACAGTTGCAGTTGGCGTTGTTTGAGGAGCGGCAACGGCAGCGGCAGCGGCAGCTTGGGGGGCTGGAGTAGGTGCTATCGCACTCAATATTTGCGAAGGAATCCTCATACCAAGTTGAAGATCAAGTTTACGTAATTTTTCTTTGACCTCAGTCAATGTGGTTTCGCCAAAATTGCGCATGTCTAAAAGCGATTCTTCTGTTCGCACCACCAAATCACGAATAATATTAATTCTTTCCGTTTCAAGACAATTCATTGCCCGAACTGAAAGTTCCAATTGGGAAAGCGGCATTTTCAATTTTTCTTCCAACCCCGGATCAATTCCCATGACTCCAATTGTTTTTACTTTGGAAAAAACCCCCATTTCAAGCCGATCATATTGAAGGAACGGGTTCAGATGTTTTCGGAATATTTTGGCACCTTCGACCAAAGCAAGTTCAGGACTAATTGATCCGTCTGTCCAAATTTGAAGAGTCAAGCGATCATAATTTGTTTTTTGACCGACACGGGTTTCTTCAACATTATATTGGACACGAACAACCGGACTGAATGCCGCATCAAGCGGAATAAAACCGATATCATCACCCTTATCTCTGATATGAGCCAACTGTTCTGTTGCCGGAACATAACCGCGACTATTTTCGACGACCATTTCCATTTCAAACGGAACATCATCTGTAAGTGTTGCGATATGATGACTTCTGCTAATAACATCAACAGTGTCATCTCCTTGAATATCATCACTGGTAATAGGTCCTTTTACTTTTTTAGAGATTCGAAGGACTTTCGGTTTATCGTCATAAGATTTGACAACAAGCGATTTGACATTCAAAACAATTTCCGTAACATCTTCATAAACACCTTTCAGGGACATAAATTCGTGAAGGGCGTTTTTAATTTTGATACGTGTTACCGCACTTCCTTCGAGGCTGGAAAGTAAAACACGGCGCAAACTATTGCCTACCGTATGACCAAAACCGCGTTCAAACGGTTCGGCAATAAATTTTCCATAAGTCTCCGTCAAGGAGTCCGGATCGCATGTTACTTTGCTGGGGAGTTCCAAACCTCGCCATCGAATACGCATAGAGAAACCTCCAAAAAAATGACACTAAATAAACTTATATTGAGGGAAATGTAGGAAAAACAATAAACAATGATTGTTATTTGGAACAAAGTTCGACAATCAAAGCCGAATCAACCGGTAACGTAACATCCTCCGCCGTAGGAAGACGCATCACAACCCCTTTAGGAATTTCAGCATTGTCCCGATAAAGAAATTCAGGAACTTCACGTGATCCCTCATCAATGACTGTTTTAATGGCTTGGGTACTTTTAGGACGATTACGTATGGTAATAACATCTCCTGTACGCACTAAATAACTTGGGATATCAACATGCCGGCCATTGACTTGGATATGACCATGAGAAACCCATTGACGTGCTTGAGAACGGGATGCTCCAAAACCAAGCCGATAAACAATATTATCAAGACGGCGTTCCAGCAGTCCCATCAGAACTTTTCCTGTATTCCCTTTCATCCGTTCTGCCATTCCGAAATATTTACGGAATTGTTTTTCGAGGACACCGTAATAATTTTTTACTTTTTGCTTTTCGCGAAGATGAATACCGTAATCGGTTAATTTTCCCTTCCGCGATCCATGCATTCCGGGCGCATTGGAACGGCGGTTGAACGCACATTTTTCCGTATCACAACGGTTTCCTTTCAAGTTAAGTTTGAAACCTTCGCGCCGGCATTTTCGGCAAACTGCTTCAGTATTACGTGCCATAAAATCGATTTCTATTGAAACAAAACGAACTAAAAAAACAGATACTTTTAAATATTAACTTTTTTGAACGAAAATAAATACAAACAAACTTCTCTATCACAAAAACTCAATATCAACACAACATCAACACAACAAAAATACAGTTGCAAAAAAATTTTTAGGCAAATTAAACACGTTAAACACGTTAAACACGTCTTCGTTTTTTGGGACGGCAGCCATTATGCGGCAACGGTGTAACATCCTCAATGGATTTAACCGTCAAACCGGCTTGTTGCAAAGCCGTAATTGCACTTTCACGACCGCTTCCGGGACCATTAACTTTGACTTCGATTTCTTTCATACCGAACTTTATTGCTTTTTCTGCGGCTTGTTGGGCTGCCATTTGACCGGCAAAAGGAGTACTCTTTCGGCTTCCTTTAAAGTTACATGTACCGGCAGTTGACCAACAAAGGGCATCGCCTTTGGTATCGGTAATTGTTACGGTAGTATTATTAAAAGTCGCTTTAATATGAGCGATTCCTAACGCAACGATTCTTTTGACTTTTCGTTTTTTAACTACTTTTGCCATTGTGATTGTTAAGTTTCAGTTGACAGTTTTAGTGATTCTTTAGATTGAATAATTGGATTGAATAATTTTTTACATTGTCAACAAGCGATAAAACATGTTGACAACATTGGGTGATTTACCGTAAGTCTTTGACTCCTTTTTTTCCGGCGACTGTTTTTTTGGGACCTTTACGGGTACGGGCGTTTGTTCGGGTGCGTTGACCGCGAACCGGCAAACCTTTACGATGACGAATACCACGATAACAACCAATTTCACGAAGGCGGGTGATATTCTGACTAACTTGACGGCGTAATTGTCCTTCGACGGTATAATCGTTATCCAGTAATGAGGCTAATTTAGCGAGGTCGTTTTCACTTAAATCTTTAGCCCGCAATGTTGGCGTAACTCCTGCTTTCCGGCAAAGTTCCCGCGATATTGCCGGACCAACACCATAAAGATAGGTCAATGAAATAACAATCTGTCGATTACTCGGAATATCTACACCCAAAAGACGCGGCATTGAATGATCTCCAAAAAATATGCGTAAATGTTTTAAAAAAACAAATTAACCTTGGCGTTGTTTATGACGAGGATTAACACAGATGATATAAACTCGTCCTCGGCGTTTCACCACCTTACAATTTTCACAAATTCGACGGACACTTGCTCTGACTTTCATAATATTACCTTTTGAATTTTTTATGTTGAATAAATTTTACTGAATAAATTTTTGGTTACCGTGTAAAATTCCGAATTATTTATGACAACGTATTCTTTTTAATTAAAAGAGGTCATTATTCTAAGGCTTAACAAACAAGTTGCCAAGTAGTCCCTCCCTTTTGAAAAAAACTTTTTCTTAAAAAAGAATTTTTCAAGTCATCAAATACGGAGCAATATCTATTTTTTCTTCCTCTGTTTCGGGTTGTCCGGTCAGGACGCGAACACCGGAAACAGTTATTGCCAATGTGTGTTCAAAATGAGCACTTGGCTTATGATCTGCGGTAACAATTGTCCAATGGTCTTTAAGTAAACGAACATGTTTAGTACCGACATTGACCATTGGTTCGACGGCAATGACCAAACCCGGCACTAACTTAAAATCACCGCTGCGAAGAATTTCCTGCGAAACATAATTGGGAACTTGGGGATTCTCGTGCATTTCCTGACCAATTCCATGACCGACCAGTGATTCGACAACGGAATAGCCGTTTTGTTTCACATAAGCTTCCATCTTCTTCGCAACCTCGTTCCAATAAACCGCTTTAGGAATTTCTTCAATTGCGATTTGGAGTGTCTGTTTTGTTACGTTAAGGAGATGTTGTTTTTTATCTGAAATTCTTCCGACGGGAAATGTTACTGCCGAATCACCGCACCAACCGCCTACTTTACAACCAATATCAACTCCAACAATATCACCTTCAGCAAGTTTTCGCGAACCGGGAATTCCATGAACAATTTCTTCGTTAACACTAATACAAGCAGCCGCCGGAAATGGAACTTTACCCGGAACTCCCTTAAAAAGGGGAATTACCTTCATGTCCTCGAAAAATTTCTCGATACGGTTATTGATTTCGCCGGTTGTAATTCCGGGACGAACAAGGTGTTTGGCAATTTGCAAACTATGCCAAACATATAATCCCGCTTTCCTCATTTTATCAATTTCAATTGCGGATTTATAAGAAAGCACAGTTCAACCTTTATTTTATTGGGGGGTATTTTTCAAAATTCAATTATATTGATCGAGTATTTTTTCGACTCTTACAAAAATTTCATCCACACTTCCGAGACCATCAATTGTTTTGAGTAAACCTTGTTTATTGTAATAGTCGAGTAAGGGACTTGTTTGTTTATTGTAAGCGACTAAGCGTTCACGAATTACTTCGGGTTTATCGTCGGCACGACCGCGTCCCGCCAAACGTTTGAACAACTCTTCATCGGGAACTCGAAGTTCAAGAACCACATCAAGCGGAGTTCCTTTTTCCGCAAGCATTTTATCAAGGGCTTCGGCTTGAGCGATTGTTCGCGGGAAACCGTCCAGTAAATAACCAACTTGGCAATCCGGTGCTTGCAACCGTTCTGAAATAATGCCAATAATAACATCATCAGGAACAAGTTGACCGCCGGACATATATTTGTCCGCTTCAAGCCCGATTGGTGTTTTAGCGTCCCGCGCCGCCCGCAACATATCGCCGGTTGAAAGATGCGCCGGTTTATATTTGGCGATAATCTTTTCTGCTTGAGTTCCTTTTCCCGCTCCGGGAGGACCGATAAAAATAATTCGCATAAAAATTAGTTATAAAAATTAGTTATAAAAATTTATTTTTGGTTTTTTGGTTATTTAGTTTTTTCGAGTAATCCTTTGTAATTCCGCATAACAAGATGACTATCAATTTTATCAACAAGATCAATAATAACACTCACAACAATTAAAAGGCTTGTTCCTCCGAAAAATCCTGCCAACATATAGTTTTCCGTTCCAACAATGACTGTTGAAATAATTTGCGGCAAAATGGCAATGATTGCAAGGAATGATGCACCGACATAGGTAATTCGAACCATTACTTTTTCAAGATAGTTTGCAGTTGTTGTCCCTGGTCGGTAACCCGGAATAAATGATCCGTAATTTTTTAGATTTTCCGCCATATCTTTTGGATTGAAAGTAACAGCAGTCCAAAAATAACAGAAAAAGTAAATTCCGGCAACAAACAGAATAATATAGGAAAATGTTTGACGTTGGAAAATATCGTGCAATGTTCTAATACACGCTCCAAACCAACCGGTTGAATTTTGACCGTTAATAACTGCGAAAAACGCTTGCGGGAAAAGCAACAAACTACTTGCAAAAATAATCGGCATCACACCAGCCTGATTAACTTTGAGCGGGAGATATTGGCGATTTCCGCCGAATGATTTACGTCCGCGAATATGTTTTGCGCTTTGTGTTGGGATACGGCGTTGTCCTTTTGTAATGTAAATAACTCCCACTACAACCGCAATAAACAACACCACCAAAACAAGCAAAATTTCAACACCGAATTGTGAATTATCAGAACCTAATCGGAGACCTGTTTCCGGTTTGTAGAGTTGTCCGCCGAGTTTTTGAAGTGCGGCGGGGAGGTTGGCGAGAATTCCCGCCATGATCAAAAGACTGATTCCGTTACCGATTCCATATTCATCAATCTGTTCGCCAAGCCACATCAAAAAAGTAGAACCCGCCGTCATGACTACAACCGCCGTTATAAGCCAACCAAATGGTAATGAACCGTCTGGATTGAGTAAGGCGTCGTTGTAAAGTCCCATCTGTCCTACGGTAAAGACATAAAAGAAACTTTGAAACAAACAGATAACTACTGTTGCGTAACGAGTATATTCATTGATTTTTTTGCGTCCGCTTTCGCCCTCTTTTTGCAATTTTTCGAGCGGTTCCCAAACGGTTGCCAAAAGTTGGAAGATAATCGATGCCGAAATATACGGCATGATACCGAGTCCAAAAATTGTTAGTTGTTCAAAAGAAGTTCCCGTAAAAACCGAAATCTGAGCCATCAACGAACCAAGACCTTGTTGATCAGCCCAAAAATCACTCATCTTCCTGAGATCAGTAATCGGAAGAGGAATCCACCACCCAATACGATAAACGGCCAAAAGACTAAGTGTTAAAAAAATCTTCTGGCGAAGTTCAGGAATCGAAAATATGACACGAATTTTCTGGAACATGGGATTTATTGAAACAAAATCATAAACATCAAAAGTCGTTGATGGAAATAAAAAGGAACTGTTCAAGTGGAAGTTTCCCTTTTATTTTTATAATTTAGGTTTTTAGGATATTTAATTTTAAAATTAGGATTTTGACAACAGGGCTTTTTTGCGTGAACCCATTTTATTTTTGACAACCGGTTTTTTTGCGGGTAATACAATAACTTTTCCGCCGGCGGTTTCGATTTTCTTTTGTGCGGTTGCGGAAAAAGAATGAGCCGAAACATCAAGCGGTTTGGTCAATGTGCCGTTGCCGAGAATTTTAATTCGGTCAAAGACTTTTTTGACAACACCTTTTTCTTTCAATAATTGCGGTGTAACCGTTTCTCCTTTTCCAAAGAAAGTGTCGAGATCGTCCACATTAACACCGATCACAATATCCGCAAAACCTTTATTATTGAATCCGCGTTTGGGAATACGCCGAACAAGCGGCATCTGCCCGCCTTCGAATACGGGATTCATGGAGGAACCGGAACGGGAACCTTGACCTTTATGACCGCGTTGACTGGTTTTTCCACGCCCGGAACCAATACCGCGTCCGACGCGGCGGCGTTTTCGGGATGCGGACGCTTTTAAATTAACATCATTTATATTCATAAAGAAACTCCTCGTAGTCGTTCGATTTCCGTTTGAGTTCGTAAATGTAACAATGCATCAATCGTTGCTTTAACCACATTGGTTGGATTTGATGTACCGTAACTTTTCGTCAAAATATCATGAATACCGCAGGCTTCGCAAACCGCCCGAACCGCTGCTCCGGCAATCACTCCGGTACCAGGACTCGCCGGAACCAATACAACCCGCGCCGAACCAAAATGTCCGGTAATTTCATGCGGAATTGTTGTTCCGCTCAGTTGAACTTGCTTGAGTTTTTGCGAACCGTCTTTAACGGCTTTGTCCACTGCCGGAGGAACTTCGTTGGCTTTGCCATAGCCCCACGCAATTCGACCCTTGCCATCGCCGACAACAACCATCGCCGCAAAACTAAAACGCCGACCGCCCTTAACCACCGCAGCACAACGTTTAATTTTAACCACTTTGTCAATATGACCGTCTTGGGTCAATTCGTTAGTCGTAGAACTCATATTTTTGTACTAAAAATTGTTCGTTAATTTATTTTGATTTTTTGTTACTTGCTGCTTTACCGGCGGATACTTTAGCAACAACTTTATCATTTTTGGAGACTTTTGGTTTTTTGGGAGCGGATTTAGTATTGTCTTTCACTTTCTCTTCACCGGCGGCACCGATATCGAGTCCCGCTTTACGGGCAGCGTCTGCCAATGCTTTAATCCGGCCATGATATTTGAAACCATGCCGATCAAACGCAACCTTAGTAATTCCGGCATCAAGGGCTTTTTGGGCAATTACGGCACCGATTTTTTCAGCGGCGGTACAATTACTGCCGTTACTGATTTCGGTTTTCAGGGTTTTATCCCGTGTTCCGGCAGAAACAAGCGTTTTTCCGGCTTCATCATCAATAATCTGAGCGTAAATATTCGTATTACTACGGAACACACAAAGTCGGGGACGATTCGAAAAACGCTTCACCGTATTGGAAACACGAAATGCCCGATTACGTCGTTGCCTGTTAATTTGTTGATACTTTTTCACGAAAACACCTGATTCAATTTAAGTAAAATACAAAACCAATTCTCAACTATGTTATAAAAAAACAATATTATCGGCGATAAATTAG
The DNA here is from genome assembly GCA_031279215.1 of Planctomycetaceae bacterium. Lineage (GTDB taxonomy): Bacteria > Planctomycetota > Planctomycetia > Pirellulales > Thermoguttaceae > WRKP01. The sequence goes on along the minus strand of JAITIZ010000254.1, from coordinate 6,413 downwards.
CCAAACAACTTATTTTTTCGCCGCTGCTTTACTTTCTTTGCGCCGAATCACTTCACCATCGTATTTGATTCCCTTACCGAGATAAGGTTCTGCTTTTCGGATTGACCGGACTTCTGCGGCAAACTGACCGACCAATTGTTTATCAATTCCTTTAATACTAACATGAACCTGATCGGGACATGTTACCGTCAAACCGTTGGGAATTGGTTTTTGAACTTCGTGAGCATAACCCGCCCGAATTTGTAAAACTTTGCCCTGAACTGCAAAAAGGTAGCCTGTTCCGAAAATTTCGAGTTTCTTTTCATAACCGGTTGTAACACCGGTAACCATATTTTGGAACAATGCCCGATAAAGTCCATGCATTGCGGCGGCTTCACGGGAATTGTTGTTTTTTTCGACCCGAATCGCCTCTGAATCAAACGCAACTTTAACATTGGGACTGAACCATTGTTCGAGTTTTCCTAGCGGTCCTTCAACAGTAACGTTAGAACCGTCAATCGACACCTTAACGTTTTTCGGAACAGCAACCGGTTTTTTTCCAATTCTTGACATATCAATTTTTTAATCGCAAAAATTAAGTAAAACGAAAATTATGATGATTATTTTGAAACATATTCTTTAATGCGTCCCAATCATGGAAGGTACCTTACCTTATAATTATTGAACGCGCTGCTTTTTGTGATCGGTAAATTTGTTTACCAAATGGTACAAATCACTTCACCGCCGACATTTTTCAATTTTGCTTCCCGATCACTCAAAATACCGCGATTCGTATTGAGAACACGAATCCCTAAACCGTTCAAAACGGGTTTTAAGTCGGAAGTTGAAACATAAACACGGCAACCCGGTTTGCTGGTTCGTTTGATGGTATTAACAATTTTTTCGCCGTTTGCGCCGTATTTGAGATGAACACGGAGAGTAGAAACCGGTTTGGCTTCAATTTCTTCCCAGTCCCAAATATAACCTTCACGTTTCAGGACATCGGCAATCCCTTTTTTCTCAAGAGAAAACGGAATATCAACAGCCGCTTTTTCAATTCGGGCGGCGTTACGAATACGAGTCAGCATATCGGCGATTGGATCGGTCATCATGGTATATTTTCTCCTCTATTACCAACTGGATTTTTTAACGCCGGGAATCAAACCTTGATTGGCGAGATTACGGAAACAAATTCGGCAAATACCGAATTTACGAAAAACCGCTCGCGGACGACCACAAAGTTGACAACGATTTTCCCTGCGGCTGGAAAATTTCGGTGTACTTTTTGCTTTATTGATTTTTGCTATACTTGCCATAAATATTAAAGGAATTAAGTATTAAAAAATTGGGAAAATCAGGAAGGGGAAAAATATCGTATTGATAAACCTCTGATTCTTTATGTTGTGTAAAATTATTTTCTAATTATTTTCTAATTATTTTTTACGTTTTTGCGGAGCGTCGGCACGAAACGGCATACCGAAAGCACGAAGCATTTCCCGTGATTCATCATCACTGTTACCGCGACTAACGAATGTAATATTCATACCTTGACTCTTTGAATATTTATCAGGGTTTAATTCTGGAAAAACAAGAAATTCCGTCAAACCGAGATTGTAATTACCATGACCGTCAAAACTTTTCGGGTTCAACCCTTGAAAGTCCCGAACTCGCGGTAAGACAATGGAGATGAGACGATCCATAAATTCGTACATTCTGATTCCGCGAAGAGTTACCATACAACCGACATTCATTCCTTCACGAAGTTTAAAATTTGCAATTGATTTTCGTGCTTTGGTAATCACCGGTTTTTGTCCTGTAACTTGCGACAATACATCGGCGGCTTCCTCCATATATTTTTTTTCGTTGAGGTTACTGCCGACGCCCATATTCACAACAATTTTCTGAAGTCTTGGAAATGACATAACATTATCACGTTTAAGACTTTTTTTCAATGCCGGAATAATTTCTTTCTGATATTTTTCTTGCAAACGGGGTATTGCCATAAATCTGATTCTCCGGTTGCGGCGTTGTACGCAACTCCAAAAGTTTTATGAGGCGGGTCTAAATATTTTCTAATATATTTAATAAATATTTTTGTAAGGATAACTATTTTGTAATTTTTTTCTTTGCCCGTGAAACAATATTGATATCTGCTTTACATTTTTTGCAGACACGGTATTTTGTACCGTCTTTGTCGAACCGAAAACCAACTCGGGTTGGTTGGGAACAGAACGGACAAATTAACTTAACATTCGAAACGGAAATCGGCATTTCCATAGAAAGCCGTCCGCCTTGAGGATTACGACGGCTTCGGCGAACATGTTTATGAACAACATTAACGCCTTCTACTGTTACTTTCTCTTTATTAGCGGAAATAACTCTGGATTTTTTACCATTGTTTATTCCGATAAGAACGAGAACCTGATCATCTTTATTTATTCGCATGGTACTAACGGAAATAATAAAACTTTTAGACGACTTCGCTGGCGAGGCTGATAATTTTGACAAAACCTTCTTCGCCGTGGGCTTTTCCTTTTCCTTTTTTCTTTCGGTCTTTTTCACGGAGTTCACGGGCAACCGCACCGAAAACGCGGGTTCCAATTGGATTTTTATTATTATCAATCAAAACGGCCGCATTGGAATCAAACTTAATATAACTTCCATCTTCGCGCCGATAAGCCTTTTTGGTTCGGACGATAACTGCTTTAACAACAGCACCTTTCTTGATATTGCTTCCCGCAATCACGGATTTAACGGAACACACAATAATATCTCCAAGTCCGGCAAAACGGCGATGTGTTCCGCCTAAAACTTTGAAACACATGAGTTCTTTTGCTCCGGTGTTATCGGCAACATCTAATCTGGTTTGCATCTGAATCATAAATAACCTACTATTATTCCTGATTTCGTTCTTTACCTTACTTTAAGGTTTAAGGGATTTTGTAATTGTAATTACTTACTTTATTTACGTAAAACATTGTCCTATGCTATTGCCGGTTGCTCCGTTGGGACTGACCGGTTACTGAATAGTTACATTCATTGTGTTTCAGCATCTTTTGCGGCGGCGCGAAGAGCGGCAACATCTATCACATTTCCTTTTGAAATAATATTAACAAGTTTCCAACGTTTTAACCGTGACATTGGACGGCTTTCAATTATTTCAACGGTATCACCAACAGAAGAGATATTTTCTTCGTCATGGGCGTAACACACAGTACGGCGTTTAACATATTTTCCGTACTTTGGATATTTAACCAGGCGCGACACTTCAACTCGTCTGGTTTTTTTCATTTTATCGCTTGTTACGACACCGATTACAACTCGCTTAGGCATTTGAATAACCTTTATTTATGTAGTATTATATTGTTTATTTATATTCCTTTTTTTTGGAGCGTAACGATTTGAGTGTTAGGATTCTTGCAATCAAACGTTTATTTTTTTTGAGTTCGCTGGGGGAATCGAGTCGTTCCATACGGGCTTGGAGACGAAGGTGAAACAAGGTCTCTTTCGCTTCTTTGAGAATCAATTCGAGTTGATCTGAACTCATATCCCGCAATTCGGATATTTTAGTTACTTTCATCTACATAGCCTTTCGTTTTACGAATCTACATTTAACCGGCATTTTATGGGCTAAACGATTGAAACACATTTTTGCCGTTTCCTCCGGTACACCGGAGATTTCGTACATAATTGTTCCCGGTTTGACGACAGCCGCCCAATATTCCGGTTCCCCTTTTCCTTTTCCCATTCGGGTTTCGAGCGGAATAGAGGTGATTGATTTGTGGGGAAACATTCGGATATACAAACGCCCTTCCGTCCGCAGGTATTGCTGAGCCGCAATACGTCCCGCTTCAATGGTTGCGGCACTAATCCAACCGCCTTGAGTGGTTTGTAATCCGTAATCTCCAAATACAACATCGTTTCCGCGTGTCGCTTCACCTTTTATACGACCTCTTTGGATTTTTCGATGTTTGACTCGTTTGGGCATTCGCGCCATTGTTATCTACCTCGTTATATTCACCTTGATTGATCCAAACTTGAATACCAATATGACCTTGTGCGATTTTGGCTTCGTGAAAACCATAATCAATTTTGGCTCGGAGTGTTGAAAGCGGAATCGAACCGGCAATTTGTTTTTCACAACGCGCCATTTCTGCTCCGCCCAATCGACCTGAAAGTTGAATTTTGATCCCCTTTGCACCGGATTCCATTGCCAATTCCATTGCCCGTTTCATTGTCCGGCGAAAACCAACTCGTTTTACAAGTTGTTCGCCAATATCTTCTGCAACTAACTGAGCAATAATTTCAGGACGAACAATCTCTTCAATAATCAAATTAATCCGTCGTCCGGTAATTTTCTGAAGATCTTTTTGAAGTTCTTCAACTTTTTCGCCGCGTCGTCCGATCATTACGCCGGGTTTTGCCGAATGCAATATCACCCGAACTTCATCACGTGTCCGCTCGATTTCGATTTTCGAAATCGCAGGGTACATTGGTTTTTCCTGTCTGGAATCGCTTGGGTCTTTACGCTTTTTAATAAAATCACGAATCTTCTTGTCTTCAATAAGAAGTTCGGCAAATTCTTTTTTGGATGCGTACCAACGACTCTTCCAATCTTCCATAATTCCAGTGCGATAAGCTACCGGATTCACTTTTTGACCCATTGTAATTCTCTAGGTTCTACGGAGTTTCAGTTTTAAACGATTCTAACTTAAATTAATTGTACGTAATAAAACAAATACGTTATGTTAAAATAATTAATTATTGTTTCTTTGATTAAACCGTGCCGATGACTGAAATTAACCAACAACAACTGTAATATGCGACAACCGTTTCAAATAAACAGTTGATGCGCCGCGTGATTTGGGACGAAACCGCCGCCCCATCGGACCGCCGTCAATACGAATCTCAAGAACTTCAAGATCGGAAACATTGAGTGCGTGAAGGTGTCGAGCATTGGCAACAGCACTTTTAATAACATCTTCGATCAATCTGGCTCCGCGACTCGGGTAACAAGCAAGAATTTCAAGGGCAACATCTGCAAATTTACCACGAACAAGATCGGCATACGGTCTAATTTTTCGCGCACTCATCGCTGTATAACGGAGTTTCGCCTGATATGTTTTATTATTCGGCATGATTTCACCTTAACAATTTGTTTCAGATTTCTATATCAATATAAGGATTGAAGCGGTCAGGTTCCTTACAAAAGTAATATGCTATTTTTTCCCGCCTTTACCGCCATGACCACGAAATATTCTGGTCATTGAAAATTCTCCAAATTTATGACCAACCATTTCTTCGGTTACAAAAACCTTGTTGAAAATTTTACCGTTATGAACCAGAAACGTATGACCTACAAATTCGGGAACAATCGTACATGCTCGTGCCCAAGTTTTAATAGGTTCTTTTTTTCCGGTTGCATCTAGTTTTTCAACTTTTGCGTACAACTTAGGATTAACAAACGGTCCTTTTTTAATTGATCTGCTCATTTTCCGGTCTCGAAATTCTACAAGAAATTATAACGATGTCAGGGAGGGGGAACAAAAAAAAATAATATTTGTACAAATTTATGACAATTTCAAAATACCATAACGCCGGCTTTTTCTTCGTCTGAGAATTGCCTTGTTTGATGGTTTCCGTTTTTTTCGGGTTGAAGTTCCTTTGGTTGGTTTTCCTGTTGGAGTAACAGGGTGTCGTCCGCCTTTTGTTCGTCCTTCACCGCCGCCGTGCGGGTGATCAATGGGATTCATTGCGGTGCCCCGAACATGAGGACGGCGTCCCATCCAACGGCTTCGACCTGCCTTACCGATCATAATATTCATGTGATCGATATTACCGACGACTCCGATTACTGCTCGGCAATTAACGGGAACTCGTCTGATTTCACCGCTTGGCATATTGATTTGTGCCCAACCGCTTTCATTATCGCGTGCAACTAATGTTGCTTTGACACCGGCGGAACGGCATAATGCCGCACCTTTTTTCGGCTGCAATTCGATATTATGAATTTCCGCACCAAGCGGAACTTCTGTAAGCGGAAGACAATTACCAATCACAGGCGGCGCACCCGAACCACTCATCAACTTATCGCCTTTTTTAAGTCCTTCGGGAGCCAAAATGTAACGTTTTTCACCATCAACATAATATAATAACGCAATATGTGCAGTACGGTTCGGATCATATTGAATGGAATTAACAACGGCAGCAACTCCGTCTTTGTTACGTCGAAAATCAATTAACCGAAATTGTTTTTTATGACCGCCGCCGCGATGACGAACCGTAATAATTCCTTGATTATTACGTCCGTTTGTTCGGCGTTTTGGTCTTAAAAGACTTTTTTCCGCTTTGGAACCTTTCGTTAGTTCTTTGAAATCACTAACGCTCATATTCCGGCGACCGGCATTATTGGCTTTATACTTTTTAACACCCAT
>JAITIZ010000059.1 GCA_031279215.1 Planctomycetaceae bacterium | reverse complement strand
ACAAACGAACATTCAATCGTGCAAAGACGAATAACAACATTTTTTCGCGGCTTAACAAGTTTCGGCGGTTTCCGCGTGTATTGGTAAGCAAGCGTTTCCACCCAAACATCAGGAAATTCCTTTTCAATCGCCTCCGCAACTTTATTAACGAAACGAATAAGCACTCCCGCTTGATTGCCTTCCTCTTCGGCAATCGCCGTGCAATTTTTACATTCGCAATATCCATGCCAATCATTTTGACTAATCGAAATGAATTTGGCATCGGGATTTTTGCGAAGAGATTCAATCGCATTTTTAGTTAATTCTTCACGCATCGCATCATTGGTCAAGCAAAGTTGAGTGTGTTCGTGTTTCCGTTCACCTTTGATTTCACTGTACCAATCAGGATGTTCCGCAAAATATTTGTTCGGCGGAATCAACGGAAAGAACGAATGAACAAAATATTGAAACCGATGATGACCGCCGTATTCCGGTGTTGTCTGAATCATATTACCGTTGCACTTCATTCGCGTTGCGAAAACACCGTCGAATGCGTCTCGATAAAACGCTTCGCGATAAATCAATTTCGGTGCGTATTCGATATTTTGTGCGGGAATTTCCAGCGTTGGTTTTTTCGGAATAAACGTTTCGGTCGAAGTCCACCAACGAACACCGACAACATCTTCAAGTAAAGTGTTGACGGCGTAAAGTGTTCCGCGTTGCGGATGTCCAAGCAGAACAAGATTTTGACCGATTGATTTGATCACAATTCCATCATAAGGAATTTTCGCAACATCAATTTCCGGCAAAAGTTCTTTTGCCCGTTTGGAATTGCCGACTACAATTTGCGGCTTGGCAGCATCAACTTCGGATTCCTTAACAATAACGAAATCGGCTCCGGTTACAGTGTCGAGATGTTGTTTCAGTTCTTTCGCTGCTGTTTGCTCCAACGGTGTTGCTTCGGCTGGCAACACAATAACGTAACCGGTTTTGCCGTCCGTCGAAAGCGTCAATGTTTCCGATGCAAAAACAATAGAAACAATATTGAATATCAATGTGAAAATTGATCCGATAAAAAAAGTTGCAAAAATTGAACGTGTCATCGTTTTTTGGGGAGAAAATTGGTGAACTTGGTAAAATTGTTTGTGTTTCAACTACTCAAACGTTTTGAAACAGTTAAAACACAACACGAGAACATTTTAAATATTGTAAATTAAATATTTCAAACAGTTTAAACAAAAAAATCTTAAAATCAATAGACCGGTATTTTTAATTTTTTGCTTTTTTGTGAAAATTTATGTTGTCCTTTTATGAACACCTAAAGTATATTTGAGAATAGAATTAAGAAAGTCTATTGTCCTTTATTGTCCAATTATTCGAGGAGATGGAAAAATAAAAATTCCTTTGAAATATTATTAAAATAGAAGTTACGTTTCAAAACCATCGGAAGATAATATTTTTTTGCACAAAGGCAATTGCTTCGTGAAACAAGACGTAACCGAGATTTTTTTTTCCGCAGTTAATTCTGGCACTACATTCTGCACCGGGTCGCAACGCCGGCGGTAATGAATCTTGATCATCCAACGCAACCTTAATCAATACCGTGTTCAAATTACTTGACGCTGCTCCGGCACTTCCGGTATCAGTCCGAACTTCCGCCCGATCATGAATTTCCGTTACTGTGCCATAATATTTGACGGCAGGTTCTGTTGCCAGAACAAATTCAACCCGAAGTTTAGTGTTTGGATCATTTGTTTCAAGTTGTTTTTGAAACATGGCAATATGTCCCATGTGTTTTTCCGGCATTGCCAGTTCGAGTTGCCAGGGACCTTCGAGATCGGCAATCTCCATTACATATTGCATTCGGCTGATGGGGCGTTTTTCAGTAAGCCGTTGCTTCACGTCCCACGAAACAACAACCCCATCCATCGGGGAGGTAATAAATAAATCCGGTCTCTGACGAAGTTCGTAAATCTCTAATTTGGCTTCCACTGTTGCAAGACGAATTTTGGCTTGTTCCATTTGACCAACCAGCTCTGTCTTTTCATAATCGCTCAACCGTTTATCTTGATCTTGTAATTTTCGTTGCAGTTCGGCAATTTTTTCGACAATTTCCTGTTTTTCACCGAGCAATTGAATACCGGCGGCATCGAGTTCGGAACTTCGGAGTTCGAGCAATGTTGTTCCGCGGTAGGCAACTCCGTCATCGCCAATAAACGGACCCTTAACTTTCATATTGTGATCTACGAAAAGTTCTTTGACTTCAGCATCCAACGGCGAATAAATTTTCTGACGCCGTGTAGGTTCCAGTGTTCCGTTACAATGCATTTGAAACGGATAAGGGAAAAAAAGCAGAACACCAAACACCGCCAGAATCAATATCAACACGCCCAAGGTTTTAGGTAACAGCCGTGCAGTGAATAAAACTTTTGATTTTCCAATTAATTTCCAGAGCGGCATGAGAAAAATACTGTGATGTTCCAGAGCATTTCCCAATGCCGAACAAGCGTGTTCGGCAACAATTTCAACCCGTTTTCTCATACGTTCCGGTATTCGGCTGTCTTCGATTTGCTCAACTAATAAAGCACCGAATGGCGGTTCTTGTTTTGTTCGTCGAGAAGGGTTATCTTCGTCGTCGTTATCGTTTTTTGTTTTGCGGAACAACGGAAAAACGGCAATCATTTTTGTGTGGGCTTCGTCAACATAATCTTCAACCGCTTTTTCAACTTGGGGGGCAAAATCGGAGGTATCACCGGTGTACCAGATTGGTTCGCCGGCTTTGACCACTGAGGTTGCGAGTTTTCCGAGCAAACGAACAGTTGTGGCGCGTTTATCGACAACATCTTGCCCGCTCACCGCAACAATTTTACATCGTCTTCCGCGACGCAATGCAATACTTACCCGATCACATTCAATCAGACGCCGTCCTTCATTGGCAATTGTGTACGTAGTTGTTGGAACATCGAGACTTCGATGAATGGTTCGTGTGAAATCTTCGAGAAGGGTCCAAAGGTTCTGGCGTTCACTGAAATTACGGAGTTGCCGGTTTTTGTAGTAGTCGGTGGCAAGAACACAAACCTGAGCCAGAAACCGTAAAAAACCGCGTTGAGTTGGGGTGTTGGTATCGGAACGCTGAATAATTTCGACAAGTCCTACTACTTCGAGTTCTGTTCGTATGGGGCAAAACATAAGAAGCCAATCTGTAGGATTACCGGATTCTTCTTCGCCTTCGATTCCTGCGTGTGGAGGGATAAGAGTACCGGTTTCAGGACTGTGTAACATGCGGTAGAGAAGTCGGGCATGTTTTTGATTGGATTCTTCCTGCAAACCAAGTTCTTTTATATTAACCTGATAAGCAAGTGTCAAGGTTCCTTCTTCAAAAGTCCAGAGTGCACCTCCCACTGCTCCCATCGCCGAAACTACCCGATGTAAAAACTCACCATGGTATTCATTGGGGGTGATATCAAGTTTTGAAAGTTGTGTAATCTCATTGACGATGATCCGAATTTGGGTTTTTGTTTGTTCAATGAGAGTTTGGTCGAGGATTTCTTGGGAACTCATTGTTAAATCGGAAAGAATAAAAATTGAAAAGTCAATTAGTAGAGAATAAACAATACCATAAACTATTACAAAGAAAAATGGAATTAGTAATTGATTGATTCGTTTCCCTACTCTTTCAATATCTTATTGTATTTTTCATCTTTCGCAAGAGAAAAACAATCGCTTTCGACGAAACATCTTACTATTTACCTGTTTTTTTGATTTAATACGTATAAATTATGAGAACTTCTAAAAACATGCCTCGTGTTCACAAGGTTGGCGTGTTCATTTAGGTAAACCAAAGGTAGGCAACGTTTCGCCGCCGGAGGTTTTTTACCCACGGTTGCGTCGGCGTACTCGCCGACTTGACCCTTGACGACTGATTTTATTAAGAGATAATCTTGACAATGGAAAATACGTAAAAACATGAGAAATACAAAATTAACAGTGGTGATTCAATATGTGTTTGGTTTAAAAATTTTTAACGAATTCTTTGCAGGATTCAGAAAATAAGTTTACAATGAAACGAAAAAATATTTTTGATGTGTGTGTAGTTTTGGGAGTTACATTGTGTCTGCTGTATTTTATCAGTTGTCCCTTGCACGCCATTTCGCAGGAAAACACCACCAATACTTCTACCGATGCTCGTGTTGTTTCCGAACAACGTGTGCAGGAACTCAAAGACTTGCATTGGGGAATGTTTTTGGGGAATGTTTATCTGTTGGTCATTCAGCATGTTCTCCGGGCATGAGTGGACGAGAGGCGTTGCGAAACAGACGGATTACGACAAACTCTTGAACGCTTTTACCGACAATAATAAAAACATTGCCGTATTTGTGAGGGGGTATAATAAATTACCATATAGATTATGTTCAAAATAAATAAACAGATAATGAAAAAAATTTTAGTAAGTATTATGTTATTCGGTATGATAACAATTGCCGCAGCAGCACAGGACATACCGACACCGGAGCAAGTTCGGCAAGACCGCACACGCAATATCGTCTTGCCGAAATCGGACTTGCATTATA
>JAITIZ010000054.1 GCA_031279215.1 Planctomycetaceae bacterium | reverse complement strand
ATGTTCCGCTGCTCCAAATGTACGGTAATACCCTGCTTCTCAACCCCGGTGCATTCAGACGAGTTGCGGTTCCGCAAATTGCAATTGTAACGTTACCGGAATTAACTGTGGAAAGCTGTTCGGTTACACCAATCAGTTAAGATTCGGCAAGTCAAAAGGTAACAGTCTATTTTATTTCATTATATACTTTATGCAGTGATTCGATTGATATTTTTAGTTATGTGATTTTTTTTGTTTGCGGGTTGTAACATCGGTTACTGAATAGATATTAAATATAGACAGTTACTTACTTTCTTCTTTATTTTTTTCAATTTTGATTGTTGCGAACATTTCACAAATTTTGTAACCGATGGGGTTACAAATTAGGGCGAGGAGCAATTTATACCGTAATGATGGAATACATACAACACGGCGTGTTTTTCGGATGGTGCGGAGTGAGGTACGAACAACATATTCAGTGGTGAGCCAGGCGAAACGTGGTGTTTTATTTTTTTGGAAAGATTTCATGAGTTCTGTGCTGTGAAAACCGGTATGTGTGAATCCCGGACAAAGAGCCTGAATCCGAACACCATACTTTTTAACATCACATTGAATACTTTTTGAAAATGATAAAACATAAGCTTTTGTTGCAATATATTCCGCGGAATTGGTTCCGTACAAAAATGCGGCAACCGACGAGAGGTTAATTAGAAAACCTTTTTTCCGTCGGCACATCGGAGCCAATGCCGCACGAGAAAGCCGCATCAACGAAATTGTATGAACTCGTATCATTTTTTCGTCGCGATCGGGATCGACATTGGGAAACGCTTCTGTAAAACCAAAACCGGCATTATTGACCATAAATTCAAGTGATTCTGATTTTTCGAGACGTTCTTCGAGTTGCCGAACTTCTTCGGCATTAGCAAGATCACAAACATACGGTTCAACAGAAATAGCATATTTTTTTTCAAATTCTGTTTTGATTTCTTCAAGGAGTTTTCCTCGTCTTGCAACAATCAATAAATCGTAACCTTCCGCAGCAAGTTGACGGGCAAATTCTTTACCAAGTCCATCGCTTGCTCCAGTAATTACCGCAAGCGGACGAATAGGGTGTAATTCACCGATAGGCGATTGATTTTGTTGGGTTGAGGCTTGATGATTAGAATCATTCGACATATTTTTCTCTCGCTAATGTTCCAAGTTTTTGAGATTGGAATAATTTTGGGACATTCTGTTGTCGGAACTGTTGACAGACTAATTATTTCCAACGTACATTAATACAAGTGTATCCGATACAAAAATTGTTCTTCCTATTGGATTTTTAATTGTAAAATCAAACGGACATGTTTTGGAAATAATTCTAACGTCAGAATTTAACATTGTCAAGATATACTCAATTCTGTTATCAATTGGTTGTATTTATATTGCCATTACGTTTTCGGAAGGTAAGCAGTCATAATATCTTGCACGTAAATACTGTTGCCTGATTTTTGAATCAAATTGTTCGCTGCTGTACAGGAATTCAGTTAGCGCAACATTTTTCGCATTATAACGATTTTAATAGGACAAAGATTACTCTATTATTGATATCGTTATTATTTATTACCTGATTGTCAAAGATCAAAAATCTATTCTATCAATATCTTCCTATCCTTTTTTATTCTCGTAATTAATATATCTTGAAGCCGAAACAAATCAAGATAGTAAAACTGAAAAAAATGGATAGTGTTACATACGGAATTACTATCGTTATGGTTGTAATCCGTTTGCGACACTATCCACTACTATTAAACACCTAGTCTGTGAGTATTTCCTGATAATACACTAAACTAACTACTGGAATGAATCATTATATTCATTATCGAAAATATATTAACATTAATTAAGAAGACAAGGGCATGACAATATAAATATAACTATCGTCTGTTTGTATGGTCAAAGGATCACCATCACTAAGGAAAAGTGATAGATTTTTTTCTTGCTCCAACACCTTCAAAACATCACTCATATATTTGGGATCGAGTTTAAGTTCTTTTTTGGGACCGGAATATGAAATGGGTAATTCAACAGAAGAATCACCAATTTCAGAACCATGTCCTAATAGTTCCAGTTTTCCGCTTTCAAAAACGAAATTAACACCGGGTTGTTTATCAGAGGTTACCACAGCGGCTTGGCGGACTGCAGAAAACAAAGCACCAGATAAAACTTCAATTTGAGTTTTTCCTTCGGTCTCCGGAATAATACTGCGCCAACGCGGAAACCGCCCTTCAACCAATCGTGTAAAGAAAACCATATTCCCGTATTGAAACAATGCCCGATTAGCAGAAACCGCTATTTTAACAGGTTCTTCATCATCATTAAGAGCTTTTTCGACCAATTGTAGTGTTCTGGCAGGAAAGATTGAGGTTTCGACCTTATGGTTATTGACACACTGAACACGTCCTGATTGGTATGCTAAACGACGTCCATCAGTCGCCACAACTGCAATCGTTTCATCAATTAATTCAAAAAACACTCCGCCCAATGCGTATTTGGCATTGTCGGTGTCGGTTGCGAACAATGTTCGACGGATCATTTCCCGCAAGGATTTGGCAGGAATTTCGTGATAGGCAGTCTCGGAAAAATTCTCAACATCAGGAAATTCATCCGGCGGTTGGGTTGTCAAAGTAAAACGGCTTCGAGTTCCGCTTACAATTGTTTTGTCCTGATCACTTTCGATTTGAAGTTTTTCTTCAGAACTTTCGGTAAGAATCATTCTGAGCCGTTTGGTTGGCAAAATGGCTTCGCCTTTTTCAATGGTTTCGCAATTATCCAGAAAAAGCCGAATACCAAGTTCTGTATCAGTCGCCTGCAACAGAACTCCTTTTTTCTCAACTTTGATTTTAACATTTTGCAGAATCGGTTTTACATCACGAACTGCCGCCACCGACGCAACAAGTTGAAACGCCTGAGCAAATTTATCACGTTCACAGGATATTTTCATAGATTTTAATAGAGGGAAAAATGGTAAACAATAGTAAAAAATTTACAAACAATTGAGCCACTAGTATAACACGCATAATAAATGTTGACAACGGGGCTATGTTAGTTAATAGTTAATAGTGAATAGTTAATAGTTAATGCCGCAAGCGGATTATAACCATTGAGGCAAAAACTCCGCTTGCGACACTATTAACTATTAACTAATTATCAAAAAGTCCCTTCTTTCGCGGAATCAGCCAACAAAAGAAAACTCCGCCAAAATATAACACCGTAAGCGGAATTGCCATTAGAAGCATACTTCCCGGATCACCAGGGGTTAAAAACAAAGCCAAAACAAAAATTGCCAAAATCGAAATCCGCCAACTAGAAAGATATTGTCTAAAGGTAAAAATTCCCACCCGCTCCAGAACAAACATGACCAACGGTAATTGAAAACTCACCCCAAAACCAATCGGTAACATCAACGCAAAACCAACCCACTCACTAATACGCGGATCAGGATCAATATTCATTTTGGCATTGAAGCTGAAAAGGAAATCAAGCACAAATTGAAATACAAAGAAAAACGCAAACAACGCCCCGCCAATAAAAAGAATCACACTGACCGGAATAAAATAATATACATATTTTTTTTCGTGAGGATAAAGTCCAGCAGCAATAAATGACCAAAGATGTCCCGCAACAAATGGCGACGAAATAACCAAACCAAAAACAAGCGATGCCTTCAAATACATACTAAACGCTTCATAAACACCCAATGATTTTGTTCGTGTTTTGGGGTCATTGGTGATTTTAGTGAAAAAAAGCATTCGGATGGGTTGTTCGTCCAAGTGAACGGAATCGTAAACAGTACCAAGAATTTCTTCTTGTTTACGTTTTAACTTATTTTTTTGTGGAGTCAGGTTATCGACTTCGTTCAGATCGTAAACGGGGTTGGAGGTTCCAGAATGTTGTAAGGTTTGACGTTGCCGGAACCGCTCAAATTCGCCCGGGAAAATATACATTTCTGTTGGAATCATTTGATATTTATCCACAACGGAAATGATTTCCTGCGAATATCCTTCCGATTCGAGTTTTTGGGTTTCCGATTCGAGCCAGTTATTGGACTGTTGCAAGTGATATTTTGAGAGTGACCGTTTCACCGGAACTTGAATATAGTCAACAATAGAATTTCCAACACAGAACCCAACTACCGTTCCGGCAACAATCCAATAAAGCGAATTGAAAAAACATTTACGAAGTTCTTCCAGATGTTCTCCCAAACTCATTGATGTTTCGGTAAAAAGATTGTCGTCTTTCATCTTTATTTGAACTGCGAAAGAGTTTGGGAAAACGTATAAACCGATAGATTATTCTAAATATCAGCGATCATTTCTAAAATCAACACCAAAATTAGCCAAATTATCAGCCGGTAACTTCTAAAAACTAATATTAGGAGGAACGCAGGCGTCTCGCCTGCCCTGTTTTTTTACAAAAAACTCCTAAAAATGCAGTCGAGACGACCGCGTTCCTTCTAACAATAAATTTTTACATTAGGTTTTTAGAAGTTCCCGTAATATTTCTCT
>JAITIZ010000022.1 GCA_031279215.1 Planctomycetaceae bacterium | reverse complement strand
ATTTGCCGGCGGTACGAAAAACTGTTACCAATATTTATTGGGTAGTTGTATTGATTGGGGACAAGACGA
Source organism: Planctomycetaceae bacterium (assembly GCA_031279215.1). Classification (GTDB taxonomy): domain Bacteria; phylum Planctomycetota; class Planctomycetia; order Pirellulales; family Thermoguttaceae; genus WRKP01. The sequence continues at coordinate 3,361 of JAITIZ010000022.1, read as the reverse complement.
ATATGAGTTACGTGATTGGTTCCGAAAACATCCCGAAGCAAAACCGTTATCCATTTCCTATTCGCCGTCTATTCCATTAGGGAACTTCTAAAAACCTTGTTTTTTAAAAAGCTGCACTTAAAATAGGTTTTTAGAAGTTGCCAAATAATTTTTTGATAAAATTTGAATTGTCAGGGATATCCTTTGTCAATATCCCAATGTGAATTGTATTACATTTTTGAATTTCAACTAACTAATATTAGAAAGGCAATAGGTTAAATTATGAAAAAATTTATTTCCATTTTTTTGTTTATTTTAATTGTTTCTTGTGCATTTTTTTTCACGTTATTCTTTTTAAGTAACATTTCTTGTTATGGCGGAAAGGAGACGGGTTGTATTAGAGGTGAGTGTCAGGTAGCTAGTGAAACTCCTCAAATACCTAAGTGTAATGTCGTTGATATACCTGCCGAAGTCTCCGCAGCGCATCAATTTACAAAATGTAACACAAGTAAAGTTTATCAAGATATGACTTGTGATACAATAGAATCAGATGTTCCTGTTAGTATTTATAAAGTCATAGTATCAGTAAATGAATCTAATTCAAGATTGATACTTTGTAAACTGAAAGGAACTCCATGTGCGACTTGTTTAGCTGCTTTTCATGTCGCAGCAACTGCTGCTGGTGGAGCGGCATGTGCAAAATTTTCAAATCCAGTTGCCATCGTTTTGTGTGCTACAGTTGCCAATGTAGCGTTTGGAGATCTTATTAAGGAAACATGTGGTACAGATTGTGCTGCTGTTGCCCCTGACCCCTGTTGCTTTATTGATATTTCATTATCAACTTCACCGGTTCGTACAGAATCTGAAAAACGTATTATATGTCGGTGGTAATAAATATTTTTAGATTTTTCAAAATACAATTGAAATATTATTTTTTAAAAAAATGACTCGTTTTATTTTACTATCTGTTATTTTATTTTTTGGTGGACTAATTCTCAATGTTTTTGCGGCAGATGGTATAGATATTTATATTAAATCATGTTACAATCATGGTCGAAATGATTCGTTATTTTTTTCAGGAAAAGCCGAATTTGATATAACAGAAACAGAAAATCAAAATGATGCTTCTGTGGTTACTTCTTACAATATCAAAGTATTTTTTAAAGGAAATGATCCCGGTATTGGAAAACGTCTTTTAATAAGACAGCGGAAATTTGACGGCAATTCTTCTCATAATACGCCGGTGATCTTTGTTAGTGCTGCTGAATCTACTGGCGATATCTCTACTATATATTCCTCTGAAAATGTACATTCTGAAACATATATTGTTAGCCAAACAAAATTTTCCTTTCCTGAATTTATGAAATTTGGTAGAATTCAAGGTGATGATGCATGGATGACTGTAATGGGACTTCTCTCTCCTGAAGATTCAGATAATTTTAATTTTAGCGATGATAATATTAATCTTTTTAAGAGTGTTTTAAAAAAAGTTAGTGAAAATTGGGGGACAGCACCTTTTCAAATTGATAGAGAAGAAAAATATGATAATGGTATTGGTTCTGCGACAGTAATTGTTAGTAAAAATGAAAAAGGACAACTGGTAAATGAATACTGGATTGATGTTTCCAGAGGTTATATATGTCCGGTTATAAAGCTGTATGATAGAAACTCCGCCGTTCTCCAAAGAGAATATTTAGCCTCCGAGTATTATCAAGAAAAAAACTCGTCACTTTGGTATCCTCGAAAATACACCGAAAGGTTATTTGATAAAACAACTGGTAAGTTTGTTTCAGCTATTGAATATCATGTTAAAGATTTATCATTAAATATTGATATTGAAGATAATATTTTTTCTGTCAATATATCAAAAAATACTGCGGTATTGGATGACCGAATTAACATGAAAATTCGTAAATATGTTGCATTAGAAAATAATATTTTACCATTGATTTCAAAAGAAATATCCCTTGATTCTTTTGATTGGCTGCGATTTGATTCAGAATTTCAAAATAAAGAAGAAGATATTGTATCGCTAACAGATGGTGAAAATATCCTACCAGAAAATAACGATTGGGGAAGTAACAATTCAGAAATAGTGATTCGAATTATTCTTTTTTCCATTGGTTTAATAATCGTGTTATTGGCTATTTTTTATCAAACATTCAAAAAGGGGAAATAAAATAATGTTAAAAATAATATCAAAATATATTTCTTTTAACGGAAATTATGTTTTTGCCACAATAATTTATTTTGGGTTGGGTTTAATGTTTTATGCGATTACCCCTGATCCCATTGTTTCCTTCTCTTTTGCCCAAAATGGTTGTGGAGGCGAAGAAGACTGTCCAGATGGTCAGCAATGTATTAATGGAGAGTGTACCGATAACCCATGCGAAAATGATGGTGAATGTGGGAGCGATGAAGCTTGTTGTAATAGCAAGTGTTTTAAGACAGCTACTCAAAAATGTTGTGGCGAAAAATATGTTTGTGGCAAAAATGAAGATTGTTGTGAAAAAGGCTGTAAAAAATCTAGTCAAGAGTGTTGTGGCAATGGAGAACCGGGGAATTGTTGTGATTGTAGTACCCCTTCCAAACCTAAAAAATGTCCAGAAGTACAAAAATGATTAGTTTAAAATCATCAGTTTGGGTTTTTCGATATCTTTTACTTTTATTTGCCTTCACGTTCTTTATATTTTCGTTCTATCGAGTTATAGTTTATTATAGCAACAAAATTTCTAAGAATATGTGGCTGCCGCAACTCGTTTGTAACGAAACAAGTTATAACGTTGGTCAAATTACCGTTCCAGAAAAAGGAAAACACGAGTTTTCACTTCATAATAAAGGCAGTCAACAACTTGTGATCGAAAAGGTATCACCAGGTTGCGGAGCCTGTATTGAAGTAACAGATTTTACGAAAACGCCAATTCCGCACGGTCAATCAGGAACGGTAACATTAACATTATTGACACAACATCTTGTCGGCAAAGTAAGTAAAGATGCTCTTGTAAAAACCAACGATCTCAAGAATCCAAACTTGATTTTAACACTTGAGGCAGAAGTAATTCGTCCCGAAAAAACCGATAACCATAAATCTGACAATTTTGAGAACAAAGAAATTGCGGAACAATCGCCGTGAATTGGGGAATGTATTATGAAACGTATTTTTCGAATTCTTTGTTTTAGTTCGATCCCGTGTTGGGTTCTTTTGGGATTGCTCTTAATTGCCCTTTCGGGTTTTGTACCGCAAACGGAAATAACAGCGTTTTGTGATGCGTGTTCCCGTAACACTTGAATGCTTAATCCCCTTTTTTTGTTCTAAAGCGGTCCGGAATTTTTCCAATTTTTCTCAAAAATTTTTTTGAGCGGAATATTGTCTGATTTCTCA
>JAITIZ010000680.1 GCA_031279215.1 Planctomycetaceae bacterium | reverse complement strand
AGTGGAAAGTTGATAACGGATAGTGGAGAGTCTTCACGTTCTAAACTATTTCCTGTAAACTTTTTACAACTTCTACGTTCTTCACCTTTCGGCTTTACGTTGGTCGAACTTCTTGTAGTAATTGCGATTATCGGCGTGTTAATCGCTCTTCTGTTGCCAGCCGTTCAAGCTGCCCGGGAAGCCGCTAGACGTTCACAGTGTTCCAACCACCTAAAACAATTCGGAATTGCCGTCCACAATTTTGTTTCGGCAAAAAATAACAAACTTCCGCCAATTGTTCTTCACACGGCACGACCAAGTTTTTTTGTCTTACTGATGCCGTATTATGAATTTCAGCCGCTTTATGACAAGATTATGGCGAATGGTCAAGAACCTGCGTTACAAGACTTGGCGACATGGGATGCCGCAACTCGTACATTTTCGACACCTCCTATTGATACCGCTCGATATCGTATTTGGTGGGATAATTTATCTGAAGCGGAACAAAACGAATATTCTTCAGTTCCGTTATGGAAGTGTCCGACACGGCGAAGCGGCATTCAAATGACAACCGATCATGATACGGCTTCAGCAGACAATAATATGCCAATCGGTCCTGTTTCTGATTATGCTGTTGTTTGTCTTGTCGCAAGTACTGCGGTTCCGAATGATTGGTACTCCCATTATAGCGCAACTGATGTGGAGACACATGTTCTTCCTCAACGTGGTCCTTTGCGAACTGCAATGATTCCAAATTTCTCGTTACCATTAACCGTCGATAAGGCAGTGCCGCGTGATCCGATCAGTTATTGGGCAGACGGAACAAGTAATCAAATCGTTTTTGGTGAAAAACATATTCCTCAGGGACTCGCCAATATTTGCCGTACTCCTTGGTTCAAACAAGGTGAATGTACTGTCCTAACTATTAACGACCGGTCATGTCAAGGACACTCTCGGCAAGTTCACCCTTCAATCCGGCTGGCACAAGGTCCCAATGACTTTGTACCGCCTAATCTCGATTCAACCGCGAATGAACAGGATTATTCGCCTGTCGTTGGTTACGGTTTTGGCAGTTATCATCCGGGCGTCTGTCAGTTCCTGATCGGCGACAGTTCTGTCCGTGCCTTCGCCAACTCAACACCAATGGCAGAAGTTTTATGCCGATTGGCGGATGTTGCTGACGGTGAGCCGGTCTCACTTCCCTGATTTTTTTCTTTGGCGGTTTCTAAAAAGTCAGTTTTTCGCCGAACAATTGCTTGTGTTTTCTGTGACAACAATGACAAGACTGACTTTTTAGAGTTACTTTAATTATGTTTCTTTAACAATATTTAACACAAAAATTATGAATATGAACACTATTTTACGTTTTTTAATGCTGTTTGTTTTGGTGTTGTCTATTGGTTGCAGTAAAGGGAATTCTGTAACGGGCAAAGTAACCCTTTCCGACGGCACTCCGTTGACTCGCGGTGAAGTAACATTTTCAACACCGACTTTTGTTGCTGCCGGAATGATTCAATCGGACGGAATCTATTCGATCCGAGCAAACAACATGAAAGAAGGAATCCCGACGGGAACTTATTCTGTTACGGTTAAAGCCTACGAGGATATTCAAGAAAATCCTGACGGAGCGATGGAAAATCTTAAACCGGCAAAGTCTTTAATTGATACAAAATATACTTCTCCGGCAACAAGCGGTCTCACCTGTGAAGTCAATGGTTCAATAACATTCAACATCAGTGTTGAACCGTTCAAATAAATCTGTTTCGTAAAACTATTTTTTTAACATTATTTTTTTGGAGGTTTTCTATGAAAAAACATTATTTATTCAAAGGGTTTACCCTTGTCGAATTACTTGTAGTTATTGCAATCATCGGCGTATTGATTGCCTTACTTTTGCCGGCAGTGCAGGCGGCTCGTGAGGCGGCGCGGAGAATGCAATGTTCCAACCAACTGAAACAATTTTCGATAGCGTTGCACAACTATCACGACACCAACGATTCGTTTCCCGCCGGAAACAGCCGTATCGTCAAATCGGCAACCCAACGCTGGAACGGCTATTCACCACTCTTAATGTTGATGCCGTTTTATGAACATGTTGCGATCTATACCGAAGCAACTACTGGAGCCAATGCGGGAAAAGACCCTACTGGTAGTTCTCCATGGAACACAACTGTTACAATTTTGCTTTGCCCGTCGGATTCCAATGCCGTAGCAGTGGAAGGGCGAGTTTCGTATGTTTTTTCACTTGGCGATTGGCCCGATAAAAACAATGACAATGATACAGCAACTATTTTCAAGCCGGCCAATCCTCGCGGTTTGTTTGTACGTTGTGTTAAGTCCGGATCAAACGATAGTTGGGCTTCGGTTTGGTATGGAATGAATGCTTTGTCGGATGGAACAAGCAACACTATTGTTTTTTCAGAGCGTTGTGTTACATCAAGACGTAATACAATACGCGGAGCCTATAAATTGAACGCAACCGGTATGAACAACGCTAATACCGATATTGCCGCCGGAACTGGCGGGGCTCTTGCTGTAACGGTACAAGGTTGTCTCAATGAGAAGGCGGGAAAGGGATATACTAGCGGAGGTATCCAACAAGATGACCATTTTGGTACACGTTGGGCAGATGGTCGGGGACCTTCCAGTTTTTCAACCATTTTACCGCCTAATTCACCGAGTTGTTCCGGTGCCGGTCTTGATTATGATGCCCGCATGATGGTTGCTGCATCCAGTTATCACAGCAGCGGTGTTAATGTTGCGCTTGGAGATGGTGCCGTGCGCTTTATTTCCGAAACGATTAACTGCGGAACAATTACGGCAACAACAACACCGGTGGCCAGTGGAGAATCGCCGTTTGGTGTTTGGGGAGCGTTAGGTTCGATCAACGGCGGAGAAGCCAAAACTCCGTAACTTCAATCAAACTCTCCCGTGCATCAAATATTCCGCAGAAAATTTTCTCTAATCGTTTCGGAATTGTATTTTGACATTTTTGTTTTAATTTTTTTAACACGAAACACACGAAACACACGAAATTACACGAAAAACACGAAAGTTTTTTTAGATAGTTTTCGTGTATTTTGTGAAATTTAGTGTATTTCGTGTTTAAAAACTTTTTTGTGAAATTTAGTGTGTTTTGTGTTTTAATTTTTGTAATATATATCAGTGGAATAATTTTTTTGATCCTATTTTCGCGGAATTTCCTTAATTTATTATGTTTTCTTAGTCCCGCAGGGACGAGATGTGCATAACCATAGGTTAAGCGAAGCGCAACCTACGGATCAGAATCTCCTCGCCTTTGTCAAAGCCCCGCACGGGGCAAGAGAGTAGTTGAGAGTGGATAGTTGATAGTGGAGAGTGTCGCAAGCGGATTACTACCTAAACGGCAATAATTCCGCTTGCGACACTCTCCACTATCAACTCTCAACTACTCTCACACCCCTAGCGGGGTT
>JAITIZ010000671.1 GCA_031279215.1 Planctomycetaceae bacterium | reverse complement strand
ATATCAGTAGAATAATTTTTTTGGTACTATTTTCGCGGCCTTTCCTTAATCTTTTATGTTTTCTTAGTCCCGCAGGGACGAGATGTGCATAACCGTAGGTGTAGCGCAGCGCAACCTACGGTCAAAATTGAGAGTTGATAGTTGAGAGTTGAGAGTGGAGAGTGTCGCAAGCGGAATTATTGCCGTTTGGTAGTAATTCCGCTTGCGACACTATCAACTCTCCACTATCAACTACTATCTCGCTCTTGCAGGGCTTTGGGAAAATGGAGGAGTTCCTACTCCGGCGGTTGCGCTTCACTTGACCGCCTTCACACCCCTAGCGGGGTTAAGAGCGAAAAACAAAAATTTCACTGATAGATTTAGATTTTCCTGAAAGTATTATTCATTTGATAAAGGGTTTCAAAGCACGATCGAAAATTCCCAATAGGAATGCAATTGCTAAACCATAATTGGTCATAGGCACATTGGCTTCACGGCAATGCATTTGTCGGCTTAGAATTTCGCGGCGGTTCCACATACAGGCACCACAATGAATGACTAACGCATATTCGGAAAGTGTATTTGTTGGAAAATCATGTCCTTGAACATGATGGATATTCAATTCGCCGCCGACATATTTTTGCAGCCAGTTTGGGATTTTAACTGTTCCAATATCTTCACCAATAGGGTGATGGGTACACGATTCGGCAATGAGAATTTTTGAACCCGGACGAAGTTGGGCGATGGAACGTGTACTTTCGATCATTGTCGGCAAATCACCTTTTTGGCGGGCGAACAAAATGGAAAACGAAGTCATCATAATGGATTCCGGTGTGTAAGCAGCAACTTGAGCAAAAGCCTGAGAATCAGTAACCACTAACGCCGGAGGCGGCTCAATACGAGTTAAAACTTCTTTTAACTGAGCATCCTGAACAACAACACACGATTGATGAGCATCTAAAACATCACGAATTGTCTGTACTTGCGGTAAAATAAGCCGCCCTTTCGGTGCCTCTTTGTCAACCGGAACAACCAAAATAATCATTTCACCCGACGGCACAAGATCAGATACAATCGGCGGCGGAGTTAAAAAATCTTCAGGAACTGCTCGGATTAAAGCATCACGAAGTTCTAAAATTCCTTGTCCGGTTATTGCATCAAAACGTACAAACGGAATTGAGATTTGATTTAAAATTTCAATCGTTTCCAGTGAAGGTTCGGCAAGATCGGATTTGTTAAAGATGAAAAGGATGGGAACATTCCGTTTCCGTAATTCATCCACAATTTGTTGTTCAAAAATCGTCCATGAACCGTTTTGTTGTGTTTCGGAGGAGACAACGATTCCGATTTCAGTTCGGTCAAAAACTTCTTTGGTTTTTTGGATTCGCAATGTACCAAGCGAACCTTCATCATCAATACCGGCAGTATCAATAAATTGAACAGGTCCAATTGGTAAAAGTTCCATTGGTTTTTCGACGGGATCGGTTGTTGTTCCTGCCATTTCGGAAACAATGGAACTCTGTTGGCGAGTAAGTGCGTTCAAAAGCGAAGACTTACCAACATTACGACGTCCAAAAATACCAAGATGAAGACGAAAACCTTTAGGTGTTGTTTGCATTGAAGGTTGGGACAAAAAGAAATAAGTCTGTTTCCGGTTACAGACAGAAAAAATTCCACTACATTTTAATCTCAATTGAAATGCAAAACAAGGGCAGCATAAGTAGTTGAGTGTTAATAGTTGATAATTATGAGAGTCAATAGTTGATAGTTAATAGTGTTGCAAGCGGAATTTTAACCTTTGCGGTGTTTAACTAACTTGTTAGATAGAGCAGGTTTATGTTGTCCTTTCAGGGCAGAAGCATACTTTGTGCCGTCCCATTTTTAATGTTTAAATTTCCTTAACAATTTACGTAACGAAACAAAATTCTTCGCATTGCAAGGGCGTTAGGGTGTAGGAAAAATATTATTTCGCCTTACAGGAACAATAACAAAAATAGACAGTTACGGTAAACGCTTTTGGATAGATTGTATGATTTTTTCGAACACGGCACCGATTCTGCCTTTGAACGGTTCGCTTGTCAATGTACGAATTTCTTCGGCAAACTTACCGCAACGCGGAGCAAAAGTATCCAATGCTTCAAGAGATTGCCAAATCAAATAGGGAGAATCGGATCGGGCTGCTTCCAATAATATTTGTACCGCAATGTTTACATCGTCATCTTTACCGTAACGTCCCAACAATTCGGCAACTACAATACGAACAGAAATATCATCGTCATTAATCCGATCTTGAAAAATCGGTTTCCACGAATCCAATAGAGCCGTTGTTGTTTCATTGGGTTGTGTTCCGTCAACTCCCGCCGTGTCCGCAAGACGTATCAAAATTCCAATCGCACCCCAATACCGAACCGCCGATTCCGTATCCAAAAACAATTTTCGTAATTCATCTGCTGTTACGGAACGGTCAGTTGCCGGATCAGCGGCATTGAGAATTTTTTCAAACGGATATTGTTCTGTATCGTGTCCCATTTCATAAGGTGTTGAACCGGCAAACCGCGTATGGAGTATCGCTTCCGGCAGAAAATGAACATCTCGAATTGTTAGCAAATTTTTACGCAACACCGATTTTAATTTCGTTTTAATAGAACGATATTCCGGTAAATCCGCCAGATTGATGATTTCATCGTGATCGGTTTTGAGATCGTAAAGTTCTTCTGTTGGCTTGAGTTTCCAGAAAAACGCTTGTTCCGGCGGTAAATCACCTTGATCATAAAGTTCCCGCCAAACTTGTGTTGTACGGGTTTGGAACATATAATTGTTGCGCGCTCCGTAAATAATTTCAGGATGATAATTTCGTACATAAACATATTGTCCGTCGCTGACCGAACGAACCAAATCACCTCGTTCATCCATTCTGCCGCGAAAACCAAACACAAATTCGCGGGGGTTGTCGATAAATTTACCTGCAAAAACAATACCTTGCATGGTTTTGGGCGGTTCGATTCCGGCAAGACTTAACATTGTCGGAGCCAGATCAACAAACGAAATCAAGCGTTCACTTTTTGTTCCGTTTTGATAATCCGGCGGAGCAAGATGTTTGAATTTCGTCGGAAAATAAACAATGAAAGGAACACCAAGTCCACAATCAAGCGGAGTTCGTTTGTTACGCGGCATTCCACTGCCGTGATCGCCAAAGAAGAAGACTATTGTATTTTCCGTCAACCCAGCTTTTTCTAACTCATCAAGTTTTGCGCCGCAGAGAGCGTCCATTTCGGTAATCCGGTCATGATATTGCGCCCAATCACGGCGTATTTCTGAAACATTCGGATGATATTTCGGAACCGGTACTTTTTCAGGATCGCGTTTGAGTTCGTGTTTGTTACGAATTTGTGATTCGTGCGTTACTCCAAAATTGAAAACGGCAAAAAACGGAGTGTTTGCCGGACGGTTTTTCCAATGGGCTTTGTTGCTTGAAACATCCCAGTATTTCTCTCCGTTTTGTGCAAAAACATTGTAATCTTCTTTAGCATTATTTGTGCAATAATAACCGTTTTGACGAAGATAGTACGGAAACATTTTGATTTGTTCCGGTAATGGAACATTACTTCGCATTTGTTCGGCACCAAGCGACGCCGGATAACAACCGGTAATAATTGTTGTTCTTGCCGGAGCGCAAACCGGATAATTCGACCACGCAAACCGATACAACATTCCGCGCTCGGCAAGAATATCCAATACCGGAGTTACGGCGGCTGGAAATTCGTAACATCCAAGATGACGCCCAATATCTTCACAGGTCAACCATAAAATATTGGGACGTTCCTCTGCAAAAATTGACGGAACAAAAAGACAAACTAAAAAAATCAACGTCAAATAAATTGTTTTCATTTGTGTTTAGAGGGTATAACTTTAATTTGTAATATTTCGACTATTGGGAGTATTTTTATTTTAACCACAAAATTACGGAAATACAACCGTTTTAGTAATTGTCTATTTTTATCAACCGAGTCCGTCAATGACGCAAATGTTTCGTCCGCAGATTATGCGGATATTCGCAGATTATTTTAAAAAGGTTTTTGAAAATAATTTTTTGTATTTTTTGTCTATTCTTCCTTTGTTTGTTTCGTTATTTCCTACTCTCAAAAAATAATCCTTGAAAATCCGAGAAGATCGAATATCTGTGCAATCTGCGGACCAAAATAGACAATTAACCTTGAAACTGTGGACAATAAAAAATTTCAAAAAAATTGACCTAACTCAAATAATAAAAAAGAGTTAGAGCAAAAACTCTTAACAAGCGAATATGGAACATCCGTTTCAACGAAAATTCCAATGATAGATTACGGATTTTTTATGAATCTTTGTTATTGACAAAACCGATTTTATTCAATATCATAAATACATAGTATGTCTATATGTTTTATATGCAAATATGAGGAATACCGGATGACTGCTAATATTCTTTCAAACATTTTGGAAAAAATCGGTAAAACACCGCTTATTCGGATTAATAAACTGAATCCGGGTAAGGCTGAAGTTTTAGTAAAAGTAGAATCGTTTAATCCTGCCGGCAGTGTTAAGGATCGTATTGCGATTGCGATGATTGAAGCGGCAGAAAAGTCGGGAAAATTAACATCCGATTCGGTAATTGTCGAACCTACCAGCGGTAATACAGGTATTGGTCTGGCATTGGTTGCAGCAGTAAAAGGTTATCGTCTGATTCTGACCATGCCGGATACCATGAGTCTTGAACGACGCAAACTCCTTTCCGCTTACGGAGCAGAACTTCAATTGACCGATGGTAAACTAGGGATGAAAGGCGCCGTCCTGCAAGCAGAAAAACTCGTTAAAAATATTCGCGGCGCGTTTATGCCCCAACAATTCGATAACCCCGAAAATCCCGCCTATCACCGCCTAACTACCGCAGAAGAAATTTGGAACGATACCAATGGTAAAATCGATGTTTTTGTCGCAGGAGTTGGAACCGGCGGAACAATCACCGGAGTCGGCGAAATTTTGAAACAACGGAAACCTAATGTCAAAATCATCGCCGTCGAACCCGCAGAATCTCCCGTACTTTCCGGCGGTTTACCAGGATCACACAAAATTCAAGGAATTGGTGCCGGCTTTATCCCGTCCGTACTGAATATGAATATCATTGATGAAATTATTCCGGTCATCTCCGAAGAAGCCGGCGCCACCGCCCGCGCCGCAGCACGTTGTGAAGGTTTATTGGTCGGAATCTCTTCCGGTGCAGCCCTGCACGCCGCCCTAGAACTAAGTAAACAACCCCAATATTCCGGTCAACAAATTGTTACCGTTTTACCGGATACCGGTGAACGTTATCTTGCCGGTTGGTTGTTCAATAGTTGATACATTTATCCGCAATACAGACAGCGTAAAGTTCGTGCCGTTTGTAGATGATTTTTAGTCCGCAGATATTTTCGGATTTTCCCAACAAAACAACCTCAGCTAAACCTAAACCGGAAACGTCCCTTATCTACTCTACGCTTTGATAAAGGATAGGAGGTTCTGATCCGTAGGTTGCGCTTCGCTTAACCTACGGTTATGCACATCTCGTCCCTGCGGAACTAAGAAAACATAAGAGATTTAAGGAAATTCCAAGAAAATAGGACTAAAAAAATTATTCCACTGATAAATTACAAATAAAGTATTGAATAAAGTAACTGTCAAATTTACCGGTTGGAAATATTTGATTTTTGTCATTTCAAAAGATAGAATGAAAATATAATGAAAATATCAGGAAAATATTGTTGACATGATTATTCACATAATTGTTGACATGAACTGAAAAAAAAAGGCAGGATTTTATATTATTTGATTTTATTTTTTGGGATTTTGTAAACACGAAATCAATAAATTGGACTTATTTTGGGCATATTATGCCAATTACAACAACCAACCCCTTTTTTTTCTTTTTATTTCATTTATATTATTAAAAGGAATTAATTATTCATAATTAGCCTTATTTACGGAAGAGGATGCAACCCAATATATCGGCACGAATCATGCTTGGCGTCGGCGATTACGGCGCTACCAAAGAACAAGGCGGAGTCATTCGAACGATGGCACTGGGATCGTGTATTGGTTTGATGATTCTTGATCGAGGAACTCGGTGTGTTGGTATGGTTCATATCGCCTTGCCGGATTCCACTGTTTCACTTGATCGAGCCAAACAATTACCAGGTTATTTTGCAGATACCGGTATTCCCGCCTTAATCGACCAAATGAAACGAACCGCCGGTTCCCTTTCCAAACCTTCAAACCTAATTGTTAAAATAGCAGGCGGTGCCAATGTCGCAGATCCAAACAATACCTTCAATATCGGTAAACGTAATGTTTTAGCCGCTAAAAAAATTCTTTGGCAATTCGGTCTTGGTGCTATTGCGGAAGATGTTGGCGGTTCGCACAGTCGAACCGTAACCTTGTACCGCGACTCTGGACGTATTGTCCTTTCTTGCCCAGGAAGACCGGATTGGGAACTGTAATATTGGAAATTAAAATCAAAATCAAAATTAAAAATACCTTGAATTATAAATTAAAAAATAAAAAACACTGTTAAACATGTAAACAAGGAATATTGGGAGAGATATTTGTTTGGGATCAATTCGTATATTCGTAAGTTTACAACGGTTTTTCAACAAGAATTTTGAGAATGATTGAATTTCAACATTCCCAAATATTCTTTTTTCCATTTCCATATTTTATGAGTCTCCAAAATGATAAAGAATATAGTAATAGCTGATGACTCTGCGTTAGCAAGAATGTTTATTCGCCGTTGCCTTGAAATTGCGGGACTTGGAGACGCCAACTTCTTCGAAGCATCCGATGGAAGTGAGGCAATTGCCAAGATGAAAGAAATCAAAGCGGATATGCTTGTTACAGATTTGACTATGCCGAACATGAATGGTATCGAACTCATGCGGAAAATTTCCGCCAGCCCGCGTCTGAGCGGAACACCTGTTCTTGTTGTAACAAGCGCGGGTAATGAAGAACAACGCCGGGAATTAATGGAACTTGGAGTAACACGTATTCTTTCCAAACCAATCAGTCCGCCCATTTTGATCGAAGCAATTCAACAGGTCAATAACCTTTTACATGGAACCCCCAATAATCAATAAATAATCAATAACTGTATAAACAATACAATACGGTAAAACCTTGTTGTATCGTTGAATAATATTGTTGTGTTTTCAAATAATATGAACATAATTATCAAACACTTCAATCTAACAAAAATCATTTTGCATTAAACACTTACACACATGCTTCCCAAAAATTGCGGTCAATTATTGTACAATGCTGTTCGTGAAACATTAGAAACAATGGCGTTTGCAGAAGTAATTCCTTGTTCTATCAAAGTTGGGAACAAGGAATTTGTTCAAGACGATGATTTTGCTGTTAGTTCTGGCGTGAACGATACAAGTTCAGTAGAGGTGAGCGGTTGGGGTGATGAATCATCGTCCATTTCAACCAATCTTGATAGTTGGGGAACAGTTGTTCCTGCGGTTTTGGAAAACGATAGTTGGGGAGCCGCTGATCCAACCGTTTCTGAAAACGATAGTTGGGGAACAGTTACTCCGGTAGAAAATAACGAATTGTCAGAACCATTGGCAGTTAACGATTGGAATGAACAGAACCCGCCGGAAGATGAGTTAGATGATGCTAGTTGGGGGAGCGGCATTATTCGCCCCAGTGCGGTAGATCCGTGGGGTGAAACCAATTTGCTGATTAATCAGGCTGAAAAAATGACTGTCAAACCCAAAGAAACTGATTTTGATAATTTAGTGGCGGATCAATCTGATTGGTGTTGGGCGTGTATGAAGGTTAATTCACCGGATATTCATTCCGTATGGTTTATTGTTTCTAAAAGTCTGGCAAACGCATTAGCGCAAAATATGTATGCAGGAGAGGAGTTTCAATTAGATAATCCGCTTATTCGTGATCTGATTGCCGAACTGACCAATGTTCTTGGTGGTCGGCTTATGCTTTTGCTTGAAGAGTTGGGGGGTAAATTCACATTGACGGTTCCTGAAATTGGTTTTGGGTTGCCGGATGTTCCTGAACAAGGTTATGAAACGGCAATCTGTAAAATTGTTGTTGATGGTGAACATCCTGTGATTGTTGCTCTCTGTTTTAATCAAGGCGGAATCCTCTCACCGGATAACGTTTCGTAATCAATACTTAGCAGACAATTTTGTATTCTTTGTTTAGAACCGCTGTTGCGGTCATAAAATGACGTGTTCACATTCCAACCGGTAGAATTGTTAATTGTTTTATTAGCATGTCTTGCGTTAATTTCGGGGCTTTCATTTCTTATTTTACGGCGGCGGGATGAAATACTTCAAGACTTTCTGACACCGGAAGAACCGAATATTGAACAAGAATTTTTTAAACGAACCCCTGTCGAAGAACCGGTTGTACAAGAAGAAGTTCATGAAGAAGAATCCCCCATCGAAGAAGAAGAACAGTCCGATGTTGGTTGGGGAATTACCGAACAAGAATGACTTTATATTGTCTTCATCACATCATCACACTTTGAAATAGTCCACAGATTATGTAGATATACTTTATCGCGTCACTATTGTTTTTTTGATATTGACGCGGCATTTTCGGAAGGTAGGTGATCAGACGGCAAGTGAGTGTGTTCTTCATCGTTCATTGCCAATTGCACGAGTGATTGAGCAAACCGTTTGTTTCAAAAAATAGTCTGCAATTTTTCCTAGTGTTCCCAGGCTGGTGTGTTAAAATTAGGTAGAATTTCGTAATGATTCAGTAGTTTTTTTATTTTTTCCTCTTAACCTCACTAGAGGTGAGAGAGTAGTGGATAGTGTCGCAAGCGGATTTTAAGCAGGAAAAATAAAAACACTACTGAATAATATTATAAAAAAACGGAAATTTCGTTGAAATATCACTAATTTTTTAAAATATTTTGAAAAATATCCAGAAAAAGACGAAGACTCTAATTGACGGTTTGAACATCTTTGATTAAACTGTGTAAATTAATTTGGTTGCGGTTTGCTTTTTTTGTTGCTTGTTTGGTAACAAAC
>JAITIZ010000667.1 GCA_031279215.1 Planctomycetaceae bacterium | reverse complement strand
AAGGGAACTTCTAAAAACCTAATGTAAAAATTTATTGTTAGAAGGAACGCGGTCGTCTCGACCGCATTTTTAGGAGTTTTTTTGTAAAAAAACAGGGCAGGCGAGACGCTTGCGTTCCTCCTAATATTAGTTTTTAGAAGTTACCTAAAATTATCTAAAAAAATTTTTTAAAATAATCTGCGTAAATCTGCGTAAATCTGCGGACGAAAATAGACTGTGGAGAGTTGTGAGTTTTCATGCGGATTTTTAGCGTACAATTCCCAAGATCAGGGCGGCGGGAAGTTGTTTATCAAAG
Organism: Planctomycetaceae bacterium; assembly: GCA_031279215.1. Classification (GTDB taxonomy): domain Bacteria; phylum Planctomycetota; class Planctomycetia; order Pirellulales; family Thermoguttaceae; genus WRKP01. Next base: position 7,242 of record JAITIZ010000667.1, on the reverse strand, counting down.
ACCCATTGTGTATTTGACAAACGTTTTTTGATTTGTGTGGAACTCCAGCACACAGAATCGTCCCACGAGATATCAACCGGAATAGATTGAGCCCACTGGTGTTTCACCGCAGATACCAACTCGTCCGGTAATAATAATGTTTGATGCTTTTCTGCTGCTTCAATAACTTGTTGACGATTGAACCCGAGATCAAAGCGTTTACTTTCCTGCTGTTCTGGTAACAAAAAAACAGCGAACCCGTTTTCTGAACCTATCGGAAAATAAAACACCAGAAGAGATTTCGGTAACACCCCGGAATACCGTTGACATCGTGCTGTTCGAATTGTTAAAACTGTTTGAAATAAATCATGATCTTTCCGGCAATTGACGGCAAGATCATAATATGGTAATAAAAATGGACGCATTCGGGTTTCTGAAACGAGATGCTGTAATAAAATAGGATCAAGATAACGTTCAATATCTTGCTGAATAAATTCATTATTGTTCTGTTGTTCTATTTTCAACAAATAATGAATACAAAAAAGTTGCAAATCAAGCCGTTCTCCGGCGTAACGCGATACCATATTACTATTTAACCGGTTATTGTCCAACCCATTTTTGATTCGGTTAATTTTCGTATCAACATCCGTTTTCTCACTGCCGAACAGTACATCGATTGTTTGATAATATTCTGCTGCGCGGTGGTAAACGGGATTATTGGCGGGATTATCGGCGGGATTATCGGCGGAAAGTTGTGTATAATTATTTTGAATTTCGTACCGGATTTTTTGGTGTTCTTCTATTGACAGATTGCCGAGATTCAGCCGTAAAAGGGCCAACTTACATTGTAAAACAAATTTCATTTGGGGGTCGGAAGTTATTTCACGGGCTTGGGTGTACCATGATTCTGCTTCCGTAACGAAAAATTGGGAATTGGGAATCGGATGATTACCGAAATGAGTCGGTGTAAATAAGGTACAATCAGCGAGCTGTTCCATTGCTTCCGCAAGTTTTTGGGTCAGCCGTAATTTTTCTTCTTCTGCCGGAGTGTCGAGGTAGGTTAAGACATCTTGAATATTCCCGATCAAATCCCTGTACCGAAACCGGGCGGAATTGAGATCGCCAAAATAACGTGCTGAAATTGCAAGATTTAAACGGGCTTCGGTTGTTTCTTCACAAAGCCGGGCAATTTGAGGATCGGTTCCGGTGTTGATTGCTGTTTGTGCTGCTAATTCCTGTACTTTATTCCAATGCGGTTCTGCGGCGGTCAATCTCCATTGACGCATCAGAGCTGTTGCGAAACGATAATGCAGTTTTTCCAGCATTGGATGTGAAATATTATTACAAGAAATTTTTTCAATAAGTTCGAAAGCATTATTAAAGAAGTCATCACGGTTTTGTCCTTCTTCCATGAACCGTTCTGCCGATGCCGCCGGCAATTCTGCACGAAATACTGTATCATCTTCATTGGTTGTTTTAATTTTATTAACTTGTTGATAAAAGTTATCAGCGTTGTTGTCGAACCACCAATTTAAATGAGCCGCATCAAACCGGCAAAGATTACCCAAAAGGCGGGATATTTCAGACTTTTCAGACGTTTTAGACTTTTCGGACTTTTCGGAAGTTTTAGACTTTTCAGACTTTTCAGAAGTTTTCGGTCTTTCTGCCGTATTTTTATTGTAACCTTCTATTGCTTGGGCGTAACGTTCCCGTGCTTGTTGTCCGTATTCGGGGTTATTATTTTGTATTGCTAATTGATGAAGTAAGACGGCTTGAGTGTGTAAAACGGAGGCGGGAATATTTGTTTCGGCGGTTGTTTCTGAAAGATAATTATTGACGAGTGATTCAAATTCGGTTTGGTTTTGGACTTGGGGAACGCCGACTGTTACGAGAAAATCCAGTAACCGTTTTGCACTTTCTTGTTTTGGAATGAAGGACGAGATAAATTGTTTACTAATATTTTTATTTTTGAGAAAAAAATTTTTATTTTCAGCGGAAAGGGCGGCTGTTTCGCGAATAAAAGGCAGATACCAGGGAATTTCTTCAAACCACCAATGCCCTGAATAACCTATAAATTGCAATGTTTCGGCAAGAGTTTCTGTTGGGAAAATTGGGAGAATGATTGGGGAGGAAATGGAATAAGACGGGGAATGATTATCGATTTGTGTGAGATTCAGTGTTTCTGAGTTAGGGATTTTTGTTGTTTCATTATGACGTGAAGACTTCATTGTTCCGGCGAAGTAAATTCCGTAACCGATTAAAATCATCAATACTGTTCGCGGCAAATATTTAATCAACATTGTCCCCAATAACCGGCGATTCGGAAGAGATCGGGCGGATAAGGTTGTACTTTCTTCTTCTATTGGCGAGAAGACATTGAGATTGAGGATTGATTGAAGAGTTCCTTTTACGGTGAAGGGTTCGAATATCTCAATGATTTCTGCTGGTTCTGCGAAGCGGTTTTGGGGATTGGGGGCTAACATTTTTTTGTAGCAATTTTCGATTTTCGGCGGTATATTTTCGCAAAGCGGGGCGAGTGATGGAATGTCTCCTTTAATATGTGCGATCATTCGTTGATCGCGGTTTAATTGGGGAGATTCATAGGGGGCGTGTCCGGTCAGGAGAAAAAAGAAGAGACAACCAAGACTATAAATATCGGCTTGAATTTTAACGGAGGCGGCGTCTTCCCATTGTTCGGGGGCGATATAATCGACGCTTCCCATTGTTGATCCCATTGTGGTCAACGAATAATCGAGTTCGGGGTGATTGAAGGTGATAAATTTTCCGAGACCGAAATCGAGAATTTTGACGATACCGTTTCGGGAAATCATGATATTTCCCGGTTTGATATCGCGATGAATAATGTTACGTTCTGATGCGTATTGGAGTCCTGATGCGGCTTGGCAGATAATTTCGCAGGCAATTGGTAATGCCAGTGAGCCATGCCGTTCAATAATTTGCCGGATATTTTCACCTTCGATGAATTCCATTGCCAGATAATAGCGGTCTTTTTCTTTGCCGGCGTATTCTGTTTTGATGATATTGGGATGTAACAATTGACCGTTGAGTCGGATTTCGCGCAGGAAGCGTTCTGTACTGCCGGAGTTTTCGAGGACATTATTACGTAACAATTTAACGGCGGCGATTCGGTCAAGTAAGCGATGCCGTGCGCGGTAAACCATTCCCATACCGCCTTGTCCGATGCGTTCATAAAATTCATATTCACCGAGTTGGCGGGAAGCCATTACATTTTGATAGGCGGACTCAATTTCCGCACAATATTGAGGAAATGTTTTTTTATAAGGATCAAGATTCGCCGGCAATCCGTTTTTGAAACGTAATTCTATATCCATTGCCAGTAATTCGGTCAGGATGGTATGGCGGATTGTTTCAGGAATTGCGGTGATACGGGATTCCAGACGAAGGATTGATTGGTCTGTCCAGGATTGTTCGAATTGGTCAGCCAGAAAATCGATTTGTTCGTCGATGGGTAGTTCTTGAACGAGATTGAAAGTGAAAGTGCTATTCATTTTCTATTTCCTGCTGTTGCCATTTTTCTCGTATTTTTTTGAGTTTACGTTCAACGGTGCGCCGGACACAACCGAGTTCTTCGGCGATTTCATCGATGGAAAAGCCTTCCATGATGAGTCGGGCGATATTTCTCATTGTTTCATCTTCAAGGATATTGTACAATTTTTCACAAGTATCGAGAAATTCAATTTCGAAATAGGGGGTTAAAGTGTTACCGGCGACATTACCGAGTCCGGTTTGTTTACTTTCGTCGTTATTGGCAGCGGGGCCGGCGACAAAGATTGATTCACCGCGTATATGTCCTCCTCCGCGTTTTTGGGTGAGCTGGTCGCGTTGTTGTTTTGATATTTTGCGGCAGACGATGGTTGCCAAAATTTTCCATAATTCATTATTACCTTGAATGGAATGAAAGCGTTGTTCGGCAAGACCGGTGTAAAAGCTATGAATTGCGCTAATAGCAATATCTTCTTCATCGCTGACCCGTTTATTGACTTGTGTCATTTTCCGTCGGGCTAATGCGGTGAGTCGGTCAAAATGGAGATTCCAAAATTGTTCAAAAGATTCTTTATTTTGATTTTGAATACCATCGAGAAGTAATTTCAACTCATCATCAGAAAGAACAGACATTGTGGTAGTTAATAGTTAATAGTTAATAGTTAATAGTTAATAGTGGATAGTGGATAGTGGATAGTGGATAGTGGGGAGTGGATAGTTGAGAGTTGATAGTGTCGCAAGCGGAGTTATTGCCGTTTGGGTAGTAATCCGCTTGCGGCACTCTCCACTCTCAACTTTCCACTCTCAACTATTATACTGCCCTTTCAGGGCTTGATTTCAAAGGCGAAACCATACTTGGTTATTAGCCTCTCCCTTTTCGTGTAATTTCGTGTATTTCGTGTTAAAAAGATTAAAACACGAAACACACGTAAATCTGCGGACTATTTTAACTTAACAGGCTCTTCCGTTTTCTGCTAATAGTTGTAACGTCCTCCGAAGGTAACAGACGAGCCGGAAACTTCGCCGAACATGAAATCTGCTTGTGCGCTGAAGCGGAGGCGGTCTGTGGGAAATATTGTAGCGCCGATGGTGGCAATTCCGTAAGTGAGGTTATTCTTTGGACGGGACAAGGTCATTGGTTTCCATGCGTCGGAGCCCATGGAGGTTACATCGACGGCGAACTTTCCGGACAAGCCTTGATAGTAATCGCCGCCGATAAATAGGTTACCGAAATCTTTTCCGTTCCATTGTGAGGTCAGATATAAACGTCCTCCTAATTGGTTTGTCCAGGTGCTGGCGGAATGACTTCGGACGCTGAGAGCCTGTGGGTCATCACCGGTAATTTGCAGGAGATAATTGGAACTTGGTGTACTGTAATACAGTAAACGGTTGTATGGGGCGAAGGTCCAACGTTTATTTTTGCTGTTAAAGGTGGTTCCGACTTCGATAGCGAAGGCGAAGATGGAATCTGTCCATTTTCCGTTATAGGAGGCGGTTTCGGGGTGGTCGTCGTAGGCGTTCCGTCCGGTCATATTGATTCTTGAATCGAAAGTATTGATACGTCCGAGAATATCGATATACATATTATTTTTGAAACCTCTGGAGATATACAGTCCGGCACCTGCACCGCGATGCGAGGATTTGAGATTTCCGGCGAGCCATGGTTCTAGTTCGGGCGTATTTCGATCACGATAATAATCCCCTTTTCCGTACATCCAATTACCTTCCATAAAGATACCGGCAAACCAGTTTCCGCCATAGACGGCATCGAATGATTTATCCCAACCGATTTGGATTAACTGATAAGTTGTTTCATTGAGTTGAGCTTTATCATCATTGACGGAGCCGCCTTTTGTTCTGACCCAAGGACCGTTATTGTTTTGAGCCCGCGGCAAATCGAAGCCGATAATATTGGTCAGGAAGAAGGAAGAGACATCTGGGACAACTGCTTCACTTTCGGCGGAGAGTTGCCAAATGGTGTTATCTCCGTTATCGTTTCCGTTCAAAAGAAACTTCCAACTATTGGTATTGTTATTGAGGTCATTGTTTGTACCGAGTTGGAAGGCGTCGGTATTGGCGCCGGTGTTTGCGGTAATCAAATCGTGGGGATTATCGCTCACTGTTTTAGCGAGTTTGTTACGATTGATTTCCTGACCGTTAAGATTAACGGTATTAGCGGCACTTGTTACATTGCCGTCAATAGTGAGAGTTCCGACTTTACCGTAGTCGTCTACGGCAAAGTTTACGGTATGCCCTTCGCCTGTCCAATCACCGGTAACATTTAATTGGGCGCCTTTGATGTCTTTCGAGCTTTCATTACCGATCCAAACGGTTCCGTGACCTGCCATTGTACCGTGAAGTTCCGCAGCAATACTCCCATCTGTTACAATAAGTGTGCCGTTATTGGCAAAAGGGGTATCTGTTTCAACGGAGGCATTTTGAAGTGTTACGGTTTTACCGTCGGCAATTGCCAATTTGTTTGCGTGAAAATTTCTGCTGTTGATTGTAAGATCGTTTGCAAACTGAAATTCGCCCCGAACATCAACAGTACTTCCGGCGGTATCGGCATAAGTTCCGGTAACGTTTAGGTTTCCGTCTGTTGCGGTTATGGAACCGTCGTTTAATTTCAGATTTACGATTTGTGCGCTGCCGACTTGGAGTTTTTTATCCAATTCCAAAGTATCAACAAACGTTGCATGTTTGGTAATTATTGCCGTATTAGCACCGGCGTCGGCAATAAATTGTCCGGCTCCGGTTTTTTGTTCGTAATTTCCGGTTAATGTGCCGGTGAGTTTGACACTGCCGTTTTGTTGTATAAATGTACCGGCTGTGTTATCAACAAGTGTTGTGGTTGTGGTACTGTTGCCTATTTTGGTAACACTTCCGGTTCCGTTAAGACCAGTAATACTTGTATCTTTATTTTGGGCAAGTGTCAGGTCATTGTTAAAGGTAACCGTTCCGGCGGAATCGAGGTTATTGAGAGTTTTGGCTCCCTGAACATCCAACGTTGCATCTTCGGCAACGTTAATTTCCAACGTTTCGTCAATCGTACCGGTCAATGCCAATTTTCCGGCGTTGATATTGGTTGCGCCTTCGTAAGTATTTGTACCGGAAAGTGTCAAAGTATCGGCGGTAGTTTTTGTCAATGTTCCTGCTCCGGCGATAACACCGCCAAAAGTACCTTTGGCAACTTCAAGTTCTTTGTTGCCAAGATTAACATTGCCCGAACCTTGCAAGCCTTGAACTCTTGTACTTGTACTTGGTGTAATACCGCTAATATCAAATATTGCGTCGTTATCAACTGTTACATTGGACGATTCTACGATATTGCCGTATCCGATCAATGCCAACATTCCGGCCTTGATATTTGTTGCGCCGGAGTAGGAGTTTCTGTTGGAAAGTGTCAAAGTATCGGCGGTAGTTTTTGTCAATGTTCCTGTTCCGATTATTTGACCGCCAAAAGTACCTTTGGCAACTTCAAGTTCTTCAGTGCCAAGATTAACGAAACCGTTACCTTGCAAGTCTTGAACACTTGTACTTGTACTTGGTGTAATACCGCTAATGTCAAATGTTCCCGTAACATTTACTTGGGACGATTCTGCGATACTGCCGTTTCCGGTCAATGCCAGAGTTCCGGCGTTGATATTGGTTGCGCCTTCGTAATTATTTGTACCGGAAAGTGTCAATTTATTTGAACCGGTTTTTGTTAATGTGGTATTGGTTCCGGTTAATGTACCG
>JAITIZ010000649.1 GCA_031279215.1 Planctomycetaceae bacterium | reverse complement strand
GTTATTGGTGTTGCAATACGTTTTGTTTTGTAATATATCAGTGGAATTTTTATTTTGTAATCACTCTTACGGGGTAAACCTCCGTCTAACGGCGGGGCTTGCCTCGCCATGATCTTTTTCCTACGCCCCGAAATTTAGTTGAGAGTTGATAGTGGAGAGTGGATAGTGCCGCAAGCGGATTACTACCACAACGGCAATAATTCCGCTTGCGACACTATCCACTCTCAACTCTCAACTATTATTCTGCCCTTTCAGGGCGAAGACCTTTTTAAACTTAAACAATTATTCCACTGATATATTACTAATAATTAGTCATTTTTTACCGTGTAAAGTATCTCTTTACCTATGTTTTATCTAAAAATTCATTGTAAATCCTTATTTTTAATGGTGATATTTATAGAAAACAACGTTTTTGGAAATTCTCTTATACAATTCTTTGATCAGGGGACTTAACGGCAACACCTTTGGGAGTGTATAATGAGAGATAATGAAAGTCATTGAATTTCCGTAACTATTTACGCATGACCATAAACGGGAATGGTAAGTAAATACAAAATAACGATAGTTTGATCACTTGACTTCGCCATATAATAAGGCAGTTATTCTATAGGGAACTTCTAAAAACTCATTTTTTTAGGAACGCAGGCGTCTCGCCTGCACTTTTTATAGGCAATGTGCAGTCGAGACGACTGCGTTCCTGATGTTTTTAGAAGTTCCCTATAAAATAAAATATTTTAAAAACATTTTTATTATGTTTCCATGTTCCTGCGTATTGTTTTGTGGGAATGGTTATACAATTATTTTGCTGTTTTTCATTTAACTCCCATGAGTAATTTGGATAAATCGAATCAGGAAACACCGTCCATTTCCATTCTTACTGAAATTCCGTCCGATCTTGTTATGAAACAAAAGCTTGGCGAGACAACCGCTTGTGAAACATGGGCTGTTTTTGACCGGACAAAAAAGAAAAAGTTTGTATTCAAACGAATTAAATCTCCGTTTTGCGGTGATCAAACGGTTTTTGAACGGTTCAAAAACGATTTGTTGGTCTATGAACAATTGCGTGCAAACGGAATCGTTTTGTCATTGCCGTCAATTTCGCTAATTGGACAAGACACCGAAGGAATTTGGTATGTTCGAGAATTTATCAATGAAAAAAGTTTTGCTGATTGGGTTACGGCGGGAAAATCTTTGCGGGAATACGATATTGCTCGACGTTTTACGGTGTTGGCTGTTCAACTGAATCAATTACACCAAAACGGAAAACTTCACCGTCATCTCAAACCAACTAATATTTTTTCTTTAGGAACGGATAATATTGTTTTTGTTGATCAGGATGCCGGTTGTTTTCTTGATCCTGCATTTTTTCCTGATTTGTATGATCCATCGGTATTGGGTTCAATCGACTTTCTCGCACCGGAACAACGGAAGAAGATAGGAACAGACACAGAAATCGGAGAACCGCTTGATGTTAGAACTGATTTATGGAGTCTTGCTGCTTTGTTGGGGTTTGTATTGACTGGGCAAAAACCATCGGAACTCCAAACCAATCAAGTACCGGAACATTTTCAAAACTTGATTTTCTCTGTTTTGAAAGAGAGCCCGAAGGAACGGAAAATCACTCTTTTAGAATTTCTTGCGGAACTGGAACAAATTGTCCGTATTACCCGTCCCAGTAGTTTTGGAACGGAACAATCGGCTCCTTCGGCACCGGTACAAACGTTTCAAAAGTCCTCTTCAGCGGCGGTTCAGCATACAGAAGTTTTGTTGGAAACTGTAGAGTCCTCTAGTTCTTGTTTATTATTTGGGGAGTTACCGCCGAACACGAATTGCCCGCAATGTCATACGCCGGTTCGTATGATTACGGACAGAATTTGCCCGCAATGCGGTCGTTCTTACCATGAACCTTGTCTGAATTGCCAATCAACTAACCCGTTTTGGCTCCGAACATGTCGGGGTTGCGGTTCGGACTTGGTTGCTCTGAAACAGAAAATGTTGCTAACACTCAATTCACAAAAACAACAGATTCTCAAACTTCGTGAAACTTATGGTCATGATCGGACATTGCCTTTATTGAAATATATGTCAACAGTGAACCATCCTGATTTTAATCTTTTCAAGGAATGGGCGAAAAGTATGACGGCATTGATTCAGAAGGAACGCCGTGACATTAAAATGTATGTGGATAACATTCGGATGCAAGTAAACGCTGCTATGATGGAACAGAAATACGACAAAGTACAACAAATACTGGAACAAGTTCCGAGACCGCTTTTGGACGAACCGCTCCGTAAACAATATGTTGAAGCGGGAGAAATCTTAACTGAAGTGGATTCATTGATTCGGGAAATTCGAAATGCTATTTCGACCAAACGATACAGTCAATTATTATCCTGTGTCCAACGGTATTTGGAACTCAAAGCCAATGATCCGGAAGCCAAAAATCTTCAACAGAAGATTGAAAAATTGACAACAATTACTTCGTCGAAGGGAACAAAATTGCGCCGGATTCCGAATGGGCGGTTTTACATGGGGTCACACGATTCTGACGAATATTTGCGCAATAATGAACATCCGCAGCATCGGGTTTTAATTACGCGAAATCTTTTTGTTGGGGTTTATCCGGTAACTCAGGGCGAATTTATGCAACTGATGGAATTTAATCCTAGTATTATTACAGAGAATGAACTTTGTCCGGTTGACAGTGTTACGTGGTATTCTGCCGTAGAATATTGCAACAAAATGAGTGAATTGGAAGAGTTACCTCCTTTTTACGAGCTCAAGGCGATTAAAAGGCGGGCGACAGGAACGATTGAAAAGGCGGATATTTTGGAACTTGGCGGAAACGGTTATCGTCTTTTAACGGAAGCGGAGTGGGAATACACATGCCGTGCGGGCAGTATTACTCCGTGGTGTTATGGAGATCAGGTGATGGAGGTGGGCGAATACGCATGGTATTACGACAACTCCTCGATGGAGACTCATCCGGTTGGTGAAAAGAAACCTAATTCGTGGGGACTTTTTGACATGCACGGTAATGTAATGGAATGGTGTCATGATTGGTACGGGGAATTTTATTACCAGCAATGTGCTGAAGAAGAAGAAAACCCGACCGGACCGTCGGAAGGTACGGCAAAAGTGTTACGGGGCGGGGCATGGCAATTCGGTGCCGAAGCAACTCGTTGTGCGTACAGAAATAGCAGCAGCCCGGAAACCACCTCCGGTGTTATCGGGTTCCGCGTCTGCCGGAATGCTCCCGACGATTCCATGTAAATTCAAAATCCCGTATAAAATTTCAGCAGATTATTTTATTTTTTAAACACGGAATACACAAAAAACTCAAAAATAGGCAATGTTTCTACAAAAAGTCTTCTACTTTGGGTTATTACCGCAAACAGATACAAGAAAAGCAAAGTGACGAATTTACCATAAAGTTTTCACATTTTTACCTTGTTTTTCTTTTCGTTCTGAAAGATAATAAGAAAATTGATTGCTACGTCTGTTTAATTGATAAGCAGAGCAGAAAATCATAAACCATTAACCGCAAAGGAAATTTACTATGAAAAACTCAGTGAAAACTGTTCAAAATGCCAAAACAACAACAACAACAACAAAATGGTCTGGAAATGTTAATCTTGATGATGTATTGACCTCCCCAATGCCCATTGGGGGAAATTCTTCAATGTTAAAATGGGTAAACCAGGGGGGGCACTCTGTAGTGGAAAGTTGATAACGGATAGTGGAGAATCTTCACGTTCTAAACTATTTCCTATAAACTTTTTACAACTTCTACGATCTTCACCATTCGGCTTTACATTGGTCGAACTTCTTGTGGTGATTGCGATTATCGGCATGTTAATCGCACTTCTACTACCGGCAGTTCAGGCAGCAAGAGAAGCCGCAAGACGAATACAATGTAC
>JAITIZ010000557.1 GCA_031279215.1 Planctomycetaceae bacterium | reverse complement strand
TGTTGTAATTTTATCCATTTTAACATACCAGCATAATATTAAAAAAACGCTTAAATTAAACGATCACATTTAATTTTTGTATTTTTAAGAAAGAGTAGATATTATGCAACATCAATTAAGTAAATTAATGAAATTGATTCTCAAAAAAAATTATTTGTGTATTATTTTTTTAGTTTTAACTATATATATTGGATTGATTTTCATTTCTGGTATCATTCTTGAGCAATTTACATGGGGAGCTTCGGTAACTTTTTATAGCAGATGTTTTGCTGTTCTAATTGTAGGTGTTATCATTGTAACTGGATGTGGTATGTTCTTTTTCACTCGTAAGATATCTTTGTTTTTATATGGTGCGCTTGTTCAGAAGATTAGAAATGATTTAAAATTACCGGTACGATAATAAAAATTAAGATAATTTATAGACAGTGCAACAAGAAATGAAGTGAATTATTATTTCGGTAATACTCAAAAAGTGATAAATTTGTTCAGAAATTGTATTTTGCGCATACTGCGACCATAGATTGATCATTGATAATCCGGTTAGCAAAATAAAATTAAATTCGCTCGACATGAATGATTGGTAGGTTCAATCGCCCTTTGAGAAATTCGAGATGAAGTTTTATTTTTGTTCCAACTTTTCCGGCAATACACATTCGCGGTTTGACGCATGGAATTGAATGTTTAACTTTTGGTCGTGTTTCAATTCGAGGTTTTGCATTTGCGGCATGACGATGGTAGTAAACTTCGTTTGGTGTTTTGCCATTTAACGTCGTATGTGGTCGATATTCATTGTACCAATCAAAGAATAATTTTGTTTCGTAAATCATGTCATCTTTCAAGACCGGAACAACTATTCGTCGTGTACAACTATCTTTGTACGTTAAAATAACACGTTCCGTAACAGCAATTGAACCATGTTTACCGATTGCTCCGAATCGTTGTTTAATATTATTTTCCGTACACCATTGACGGAACTCAGTCGAAGTGAATTGAGTCCCTTGATCTGAAATAAGATACTTTGGTTTGGCATTATTATTTTCACCAATTTGTTTCATTGATGATGTAATTGGGTTTGCAGTAGGATTTTGTTCAAAAATATCGAATCCCACAATACGCCGTGAATAATGATCGATAACAACCATAACGTACCAAGAATAGGGATGGACTTGCGGCAACGCATTAGGGGACCACGGAGTCCAAAGACCATCGGTTGAAGGAACTACCGTAAGATCAATACTCCAAACATGGTTAGGATACCATGCCTGAATCGTTGGTTTATCCGGTTTAGGATTGGGCGACGGCGGAATTTCAAATTACCGTAACCAAAGGAGGAATTCCTGCAGAAGGTATTGTTGTAACAGTTCATTCTGATACATTATTAAACAAATATGGTTGTTATGGAGTTGTGGATTCGAATGGTTTTCTTTCATTGACAACTCATTCACTAACCGACAAACGAAAATTTGCCGGTGCGCCTATTGGTAATGTTAAAATTGGGCTTCGCCGTCTTAGTAATTTTGGTCTTGAAGATCCGCGTGTTGCAACAAAAGGAATGTCACGCGAAGAATCTTACACCTATGCGGCAGAACGTACCAAACGTGTTGCAGATAATGAAAGATATGTTCCATTATCGCTCACGGATCCTTTGATTTCACCCATTGAATTTACTGTTTCGCAGCAAAATATCAATAAATTGACTATTGAGCTTGACGATCCTCAATGGAATATTAAAATAGATCCGCATCGGATTAGAAAAGATTGATTCGAAAATCAGTAATGGGAACTTCTAAAAACCATGTTTTCTAAAAATCTTGTCCTTAAAAAATAAGGACTTGCGAATATTTTTTGAGTAAAAATTTAGGTTTTTAGAAGTTCCCTAATAACAATAATACGTAATTTGAGGCGTTCTCATTTACAGTTTGAGTAATTACCTAAAAATATTTTCAAAAATAAACATGATCATGAAAAAAGACTTTTTCCTTTTCGGAGTGATTTTATTGTTGTTGACTTTGTTGACATTCACTCATATTGTTATTGCGGAAACGGTTTATTTTACACCGGACACCAAAAAAGTTTTACGTAATCCGGCAATGGGATGGGGACTTTATGCGGATATTGTTGGGACACATCCTGATCCGGACGTTTGGTGGAAAGGACTCGAACCGGGTATTCCTAACGCTAATTTCTTTTATTATCGATGCCGTTGGTCCACTCTGGAACCGGAAGAAGGTAAATATGCGTGGGAACATAATGAACAATTCAAAAAAATGATCAATTATGCACAAAAACACGGATTGAAGTTGGCATTCCGTGTCATCGTTCACAGTCAAGACAATACGGAACAGGCAACTCCTGATTATGTACGAAAATCAGGTGCAAAAGGATTTACTTGTTCAAGTAATGAAAAATTTTGGGATCCTTATCTTGATGATCCGGTTTTTCAAGAAAAATTTACAGTTTTTGTTCAAGCGTTCGGTAAAGTATTCGACAATCCTGAAATCGTCGATTTCATTGACGGCAATGGCTTAGGTTGGTGGGGAGAACAACATAATCTTCATCTGACAACAGACGAGCAAAAAGAATCGGTTCTTGAATGGATATGTTCGACGTATGCTTCGGCATTCAGAAAAGTTCTTTTAGTCTATTGTTTTGGTTCAGAGTTCGGTTTGGATCGGGAGTTACGTATTGCGGTACAAAAATATGGTTATATTCCCCGCCGTGACGGAATTGGAAGCCGTTGGTTTACCAAATCACAGAAAGATTTTCTCAATAACCATTTTCCTGATTTTCCCTTGATCGGAGAATCCTGTTATTGGAATCTGGATCACGGTTCCCTGCCGGATGATCCTGTAATGAAATTTGAATCCATTCGCGATGTTTTAGTGCGGAGTATTACCGATGCAATTGAAGGACACGCCAATACCTTTGATTTACGAAATCCAATTGATTTAAAAATTTGGATGCGGGAAGCACCCGATATGATTGAAAAATTTATTGCCGAAGGAGGTTACCGTATTCTCCCGAAAATGGTGGAATATCCGAATGAAATTGTTGCAGGAAAAACAAACGAGTTCCGGCATGAATGGATCAACATCGGTTGTGGTGTCTGTCCCAATAACAATCCGCGTTGGAACAAAAAATATCAGGTTGCCTTTGCTCTCTTTTCGGAAAATGAGAACAAAATGGTTGCAATCAATGTTGATTCGCAAGCGGAACCGTCGCGCTGGATCAAAGGAATTACAACAAAGTATGTTTCATCTATCGCATGGAATGTACCGCCAGGAACGTATCAACTTGTCATTGGAATTGTCGATACAACGCAAAATAAATTACCCGGTATTCATTGCGCTGTTGCCAATCTCAAACGAATTGACGGTTGGATTGATATTGGGATAATCACCATAAAATAACCATAATCACACAAGCTTTGTATCTATTCAGTAGAATGATTTCTCTAGTTGACTCGATTGTTTCCTAATTTTTGGGCTTGGAATTTAAAAATCAACCTTATTTTCACCTAATTCAACAAACAAAACAACATCAGTAGCAAAAGAGTTCCTAGAAACAACAACCTTATTACCTCATTAATGAGTAATGTCAAATGTTATCATTATACGTACAAAAAATAAATTCGCCCAATAGATTTCAGATTTCAATGAATGAGGTTGACATGTTTGTTATCTCTTGGCTACTGAGGTTGTTTTGTTAAGAAAATTAGAGGGAAATGAGGTTGATGGAAAATACTTTAAAATACAATTGTCTATTTTGAACTGTTTCTGACGAAAGACTGCCAAACTTTTTAGTATGTGATTTCTGCTCAGTACCAGATTTTTTCTATTATCGGGCTTGACAGGTTTTAACGGACTGTGTAAAATTCTGCCCATATTGATTTTTGTTTTTTACTTTCACTTTTGGAGATCAAATTACATTTTGAAAAATAAATTGCCCGAATTGTTGTTCGGGTGTTAAAAAATCGAGTACGTCAACTATTACGAAATCGCTTCGGCGAACTGTAATTTTCTACAAACCAACCGGATTTCCGGGTAGAAAATTATTGTGGTATTAGAATGTTGCGTGGCTCCCGTTAAGGGAGCGTCGCGTCTAATACCACGGGTATAATTCAGCATTATATTTTAAAACAATAATGCACCACTTTGGTTTGTGGGAATGAGCCTGTTTTCGTAATCGTGTCGCTCCTAAATTCCAAGAGCGATATTCTGTTGCCGTTTCTCGGCGTTACGTTTTCCCCACTTTGCAGCAAATACAGATTATTTGTTATGTAATCTGTTAGAATCTTTACTTTTTTTCACAGGAGAAAAAAACATGAAAAAAAGAACTATTTTTGGCTTTACTCTGGTTGAACTTCTTGTAGTGATTACGATTATTGGTGCGTTAATCGCATTACTGTTACCCGCCGTCCAAGCCGCTCGCGAGGCAGCAAGACGAATACAATGTACCAATAATATGAAACAGTTTGGTATTTCACTCCATAATTACCATGATACATTGAATACCTTTCCTGCTCGTATGGCTTATAAATATCGAGCACATTGGGGAGGAATTTTGGCACTGCTTCCTTATCTGGAACAGAGTTCTGCTTATGATACGATTACTACTCATTGTCAGAATACACCAACAGTATTACATACGGTGGATGCCAACAGTGGATCGAGTCTTTTTAAGACACTTATCATCAGTTCACTCTGTTGCCCTTCAGATGGACTTGCTGCCCAAATTTCAGTACCAACAGTAGGATATGAATCATCTGGTTCGAATATCCAGTTTTGTATGGCAGATGTTTTTTTAAACAATTTTGATCGTACTAACGGTCTCCCATTGGCGGATCGTGATAAACCACCGGTTGATCACAGTGGCGGTATTTACACAGGAAATCAAATCAATAATCGTTCTTTATTTGGCGAGAATGTTTGGCATTCAATGACTTCGGTACAGGATGGCACTTCAAATTCGATTGCGGCAAGCGAAAGTGTTGGTTCACCGGAAGTTACATCAACATCAACCCCCAAAGTTTTGCGCGGAGGAGTTGCATTTATTGCCGCCTGTCGAAGCGGCGGTGACATATTACCGGGACGATGTATGAGTGCGAAAATTGGTATAAACGAAATTTCCAATCCATCCAGAAGTCTTCGTGCAAGACGTTGGGCAGATGGTCGTGCAGCAGTAACCGGATTCAATACAATTCTTCCGCCAAACTCACCTTCTTGTTATCCAATCAGTCTTGATTATTTTGGGCTCTTTACCGCTAATAGTAATCATTCGGGAGGAGTTAATATTGTAATGGTTGATGGTAGTGTTAGGTTTGTTTCTGAAACAATTGATTGTGGAAACTACAACGCAACACATAATGCAAAAACTTATCTTTCCAGTACAAGCCCATTTGGTATCTGGGGAGCAATGGGAACAATCAATGCCGGGGAAATATCCTCATTTTGAAAAATTATAACCAATAAAATAAATAAAATACTATGACTACGATTCGATTATCATTTATTATTTTCCTTAGTATTGGAATGACTCTCGCCTGTAACAGAGTTCAGAAACCAAATGGACTTCCGAAACTTTTTCCCTGTACCATCGTAATTACTCAGAATGGTGTTCCAGTACAGGGAATATTGATTTCTCTGGTTGACCCTACTGTAACAGAACATTGGGCAGTCTCCGGTTTAACCAATATTTCTGGAACAGCAACCATTCGAACTCATGGAAATTTTGTCGGTGCTCCATCTGGAGTGTATAAAGTCATTCTTTCCAAAACAGAAAAAACCGGCGAAGATGATACAACGTCAGGAACATTACCATCTCAACTTGTTCCTCTCCAAATTTATTCGCTTATTGATACGAAATACAACGATGAAGCCACTACTCCGCTTAAAATAACCGTCGAAAATAAAAAAGTTACAGAAACATTTGAAATTGGTCCGGCAGTCCGTATTTTGGTTCAGACAATCAATCCGAATAACATTTGATTGTAACAGAATTGGTATTGTTGGAAGTTACAATAATTCTGCGTATGGTTGTGATATAAGTTATGTTGGTTCTAAGGGATTGCCCTACTACTGCTTGCGCTTATTTTTTGGTTGTTTTTTTATAACGGATCTTCCGGTTTCGCTCGTTGATTTTTTTCAATCAAACGGGCAAGAGAACGTTTATGTTTCAACGCATAAATCATCGCCTCACAAGTCTCTTTGCCCAAACCGGTGAGATTGAGAATTGGGGTCTTAATAATTTTTTTACCTTTCACGTTTTGAGGTTCGAAGTAAGTATTGGGAGTGAACTTGATTTTTGTACTGTTTGGAAATTTTATCAATGTACATGGTATTTGAGTATGAAATAATGGAATTGATTTGAAATTGATTTGGAATTGATTTTAGAATACCACGAATCGTAATCCTCGCCGCTACGATTCTAACTCAGCCAACACCGCCGATCCCGCCGAAAAACAAAATCGCCAATTCGTGGGTACGATTTCGTAAAACCCCTTGTTTTTAAGCACCAAAAATTTCAACGAAGGGAGATACGTTTTAAATTAACTATTTTATCACTCACAAACCCAAAACTCGTGCACCCCAAAACATCAATCGAATAACAGCATAAAGTATGTTTTTTGATTTATTTCGGAATTTTTTTGGGGGGAAATCATTGCGGGTAAATCAATATCAGGCAAGCAATCCCTTCGCCGAAGGATCGCGCCGGTTGCGGGTAGGGCTTTCATAAATACAACGTTTTATAGTATAATGTTTTTATAGTTTTTAAAATTTTAAAAAATTCCCTTTAACTAATCTATTTCCCATGATTCAAAAAACTTTTTTTCATGTTTTGATTTTTGTTTTGCTCTTTGTCAATCTTCCGGTCATTTCGGCACAAACGGTTGTTAAGAAAGTTGTCCGGTTTGAACAGATGAATGAAAATTTGTTACAACCAGATCAGTTTCGACCATACGCAAATGGTTTTGAAAAGCAAGGTGATGTTTTCGTTTGCGATAACGGTAACAATAACACTGTCCGTCGCGGTGTTATGTATCGTCTTGTTCTCAATCAGGAGCAGCCATTGCCAATCTACGCCGAAGCATGGAGCAAAGCGGAAAATGTCGGTAGTCCGCAAAGCCCCGATAACGATTATAATTACAGTATTTATCTTGATCTCATTTACACCGACGGAACACCATTATGGGGACAAAATATTCCTTTCTCAAACGGAACTCATGATTGGGAACGGAAACAAATATGCTTCATACCTGAAAAAAATGTTAAATCGTTGACCTTTTATACGTTGTTTCGAAATAGAACCGGTAAAGTATGGTTCCGCGATATGAAATTATTGACTCAAGAAATCAGTGATAATGCCGCATTGTTTGACGGTGTGCCGATTCAGAAACCGGAAAACACGAAAATACAATCCGATAAAATATCGTTTCAAATTCGTAATGTTGCCGATAATTCGGATTTCATATTATTAGACCAAAACCCATTCGGAATCCGTTCAAAAATCGAATCCGATGAAATTGCAACACAAATCACTTTGACAAACGAAACAGAGGAAGATCGATGTTTGACGCTTGTTTTTTCGCGTTTTCTTCATGATTTAGAGCATATTCAATTTTGCCGGACACGAAAAAACATTCCTGTTTCAGAATATCGTACGCAAGAATATCTCAATCCTGTTTCAAGTTATGGAATGAATCACATCGGTGCAAACGGGCGATTATCGAAACATCCGTTCAGTGCAGTTCTTGGTCAAAAAAATGGTCAAGAAATCGGTTGTGCGGTTGGTATTGATCTTGCGTATCCGGCTTTTTTTCGTACAGGTTACAACGAAGCAACCAATGAATTGTTTGTTGCTGTTGATTTGGCGTTGACAAAAGAATCACCGGAAACAATTTTGCGTTTTGTACAATTCGGTTTTGCGCCGGAACACGGTTTTCGCGGCGCACTGGATGCTTATCAACGTCTGTTTCCCGAATTTTTCCGCAACAGAATTAAAAAACAGGGGAATTGGATGCCGTTTGCCGCTATCAGCAAGATTCCGCAATTTGAAGACTTTGGTTTTACCGTCAAAGAAGGGAACAATGAAACCGCTTGGGATGATGCTCATCATATTTTGACATTCCGTTACACTGAACCGATGACCTGGTGGATGCCATTACCGGACGAAACACCGCGAACTTATGAAGCGGCATTGGAACATGCACAAAAATTAGCCGACAACGGTAACACAACAGCGAAAGCTCTTTTTGTTAGCGGAATGCGTGATGCAAACGGACGTTTCGGTCATCATATTCTCAATTTGCCATGGTGTAACGGTATTGTTTGGAGTTTTAACGATTTGCCGGAGATTGCCGACGGCGGTTTTGTTCTGAAATGGAATGAGAAAATCGCCGAAGAACTTTACGGTAACGAAGCGGCCAAAAAGGCGGTCTTAGACGGTGAATATGTTGATTCTGCTGAAGGTTACGTAACGATTATGTTGGACTTTGATCGGAATCATTTTTCCGCCGCACGCCGACCGCTTGTGTTTTCCCGCAACAATTACCGACCGGCAATTTTTCGGGGACTTATTGCTTACGAATATATTCGTACATTATCGGAATATCTGCACGCTCACGGCAAATATATTATGGCCAATGGAGCACCGGATGCGTTGTGTTGGCTTATTCCCTATCTTGATGTTTCCGGTACAGAAACAAATTGGAATCCGAACGAAAAATGGTCGCCAATGTCAATCGAAGAATTATTTTATCGCCGGGCATTTTGCGGACCTAAACCGTATTGTTTTCTGATGAACACCGATTTCACAAAATGGACTTACGAATTAACGGAAAAATTTATGAAACGGTCACTTGCTTTTGGAATGTTTCCGGGATTTTTCAGTGCTGACGCTTCGACAGGACATTATTTTACACGTCCCGAATTATATGAGCGTGATCGACCATTGTTCAAAAAATATATTCCGATATGCAAAGAAGTTGCCGAATCCGGTTGGCAACCGATTACGAAAGTTGTTTCGTCAAACGGTCATGTTTTCGCGGAACGATTCGGTAACGAAAAACCAATGTTGACGGTATTCAACGATTCGCCCGAACCGCAAACCGTAACACTTCATTTCGATACCGATTTACCGCAACACTGGACGAATCCGCTTGACAGTAAAAAATACGAAACAAAAAGCAACACATTGATTTTGACTGTTGCACCGGAAGATGTTATTGTACTAAAATCAAACGATTGAATTGCCATAATATTTCAGTGAAAAAATTTGTTTCAAGAGGATAAAATTGAGACAATGGGGATATAAACGGTACTGTTGAGTAATCTTGAATTTCAAATTTCCAATTCGGAAATGTCCCCTGTGTTCTTAATGTTCCTTTGAATTTCGACATCAAAAATTCCGCTGAAATATTATAAATTTTTGCAAATTTTGGCGGTGGGCGGTACTAAACTCGCTTGTACTTGACCAAGAAAATGTAATATTGTAATATTGTAAATTTGACCCTCATAAATTTGGATTCTAATATAATTACTATCGAAATAACGCAATCTAATAAATTATTCGGAATGGAATCATTGACCCTTGACACTACTCACTATTCATTTATAATGGTTGTTTAATTAGTTTGAGCGGGTAACGGAAAACGGTGAGAAACCGTTGCGGACGCGCCACTGTAATCGGTATTTAGCTTGTTTATTAAAGTTATTTGTTTTAAAGTCACTTGATCGTTTGACTGGGAAGGCTTTAATTCTTAAAACAAACCGAAAGCCAGGAGACGACTCGCTCTTTGTCGGTAAGGCGATCTCGCGATAAAGAAACCTTGCGTCAATACTATCAGTTTGCTCTGGTGTTGCCGCTCATTTTTCTATCGAATATCCTCGTCTTACTATTTCACATTATAGTTACTTCAAATGGAAACCGCGTTTTGTTT
The DNA here is from genome assembly GCA_031279215.1 of Planctomycetaceae bacterium. Taxonomy (GTDB): domain Bacteria; phylum Planctomycetota; class Planctomycetia; order Pirellulales; family Thermoguttaceae; genus WRKP01. The sequence continues at coordinate 6,689 of JAITIZ010000557.1, read as the reverse complement.
CCAGAAAGGTAAGATCGTTCCCATGAATACAAATACTCTTAAATCACATTGTCTCGGTTTTCCGCGAATCGGTTCAAACCGCGAACTCAAAATTGCTACAGAAAACTATTGGAAAAATCTCATCAGTCTTGATGAATTACTCGCCGCCGCCGAAAATCTGAAACAAAAAAATTGGCAAATCCAAAAAGATGCCGGTTTATCACACATTACAACCGGAGATTTCTCCTTTTACGACCACATTCTCGATACAACAATAATGCTCGGAGCCGTTCCGCCGCGATTTGTAACACAAAATTCCGGTTCCAATTCCGGTTCTAATTCAGACGTTGACCTTGTTTTTCGTATGGCTCGCGGAGATGTCAAACAAAATATTCCGGCAATGCAAATGATGAAATGGTTCGATACCAATTATCATTACATTGTCCCGGAATTTTCACCGCAAATTTCATTGTTACGGCGTTCCTATAACGTTGTCAACGACACCAAGTTTGCCGCACAACTCGGATTTTCTCCAAAACCCGTTTTGATTGGTCCTATCACGTATCTCGCTCTTGCCAAAAATTACGATAATATTGACCGATGGAAATTACTCGATAACATTACAGAAATTTACCAGTCCGTTATTCACGAACTCAGTGAATTTGCCGACTGGATTCAACTTGATGAACCAATTCTTTGTACTGATCTGACAAACGAAATCAAAACCGTATTCCAAAAAACGTACGAAAAATTAAACGGAAGCTTAAACATCAACTCTGGAAGTACCAACTCTAGAAGTACCAACTCTGGAAACTCCAATATTCTTTTGGCAACTTATTTCGGTTCGCTTGATGATAATCTCGAACTCGCATTGACTTCGGGTTGCGCCGGTTTGCATGTTGACCTTGTACGCGGAAATTCACAACTCGATTCAGTTGCAAAAAAATTACCGGACGGAATGATTCTTTCCGCCGGTGTCGTTGATGGACGTAATATCTGGAAAACCGATTTGTCCGCCGCTCTCGGAAAACTCTGGAAAATTCAGACTGAAATCGGTCGTGATCGTATTGTTGTTGCATCAAGTTGTTCGCTGCTGCATTGCCCTGTCGATCTCGATAACGAAACTAAAATCAATCCCGAAGTAAAAAATTGGATGGCTTTTTCGGTACAAAAATGTAGCGAAATTGCTTTATTGTCCGATTTACTTGACCGAAAGGTATCTGAAAAAATTCTGGAAGAAAATGCACAAATTATGCAGCAACGAAAAACAAGTCCGCATGTTGTCGATGAAACTGTTCAAAAACGTTGCGAGTCTATTCAACCGGAATTTCTTTTGCGCAACAAAAATTATTCCGAGCGAAAAAAATTACAACAACATCTCAACTTGCCGATCTTGCCGACAACAACTATCGGATCGTTTCCGCAGACAAATGAAATTCGCGAAACACGCAAAAAATTCAGAAACGGTGAAATTACCGAAACACAATATGAATCGTTCATGCAAAATACGATTACCGATATTGTACGAAAACAAGAAGAACTCGGTTTGGATGTTCTCGTTCACGGCGAACCGGAACGTAACGATATGGTTGAATATTTTGGCGAACAGCTCAATGGATTCTGTTTTTCTGAAAACGGATGGGTACAAAGTTACGGTAATAGGTATGTCAAACCGCCGATTATTTTCGGCGATGTTTCACGAAAACAACCAATGACCGTAAAGTGGATCAAGTTTGCCCAATCTCAAACTGCAAAACCAATGAAAGGAATGTTGACAGGTCCGGTAACAATTTTATGTTGGAGTTTTGTACGTGACGATATTTCACGGGCAGATGTTTGCCGACAAATTGCGTTGGCAATTCGGGATGAAGTCGCCGACCTTGAAGCAGCAGGAATCAAAATAATTCAAATTGACGAGGCGGCATTACGCGAAGGTTTGCCGTTACGAAAATCCGGCACCGATCATTATTTGACTTGGGCAACCGACGCTTTTCGTCTTGCTTCATCGGGGGCGGATAATCGTACACAAATCCATTCGCACATGTGTTACAGTGAGTTCAACACAATTATTCGATGGATTGCACGAATGGACGCCGATGTTGTTAGTATTGAATCAAGCCGCAGCGGAATGCAACTTTTAGAAGCGTTTCGCGAATTTGAATATCCGAATGAAATCGGTCCCGGTGTTTACGATATTCACAGCCCGCGAGTTCCGACAACAGATGAAATTATCGGGTTGCTCAAAAAAGCGTTACAGTATATTCCTCAAGATCGTCTTTGGGTTAATCCTGATTGCGGGCTGAAAACCCGCGGCTGGGACGAAACATTAGAATCCCTGAAAAATATGGTTACCGCCGCAAAGATTTTGCGCAACGAAAAATAAATTTATCAGAACTGCGGCTTTTGTGATTATTGTGATTGATATGATTATTTTGATTGATGTACTCATGGTATTTGAAAATTCGGTTTTTATTTTTTGATAGGATAAACAAAATTTACAGATTGTTAAATAGGAACGCACGATAATGTTTTCCAACAAAACCGAATCTGAAAATACAAATAAGTATAAAAAGAAAAATTTTTGTAATATTTCAGTAGAATATTTTTAAACACGTAATACACAAAAAATACAAAATTAACATAATTCTCATAATTTACAAATTTGCAAAATCGTAACATAATTAAAAATGTGTTAATTATGCAAATTGTGTTAATTTTGTAAAAAAATTAAATAGACTGCTACATACCCTAATGTGTATTTTTTAACAATTATTTATAAAACCATTAACCCCCTTTTTTAATAATCACGGATGGTAAAAATGCCTAACACAACAGTTAATCCCATTAACTTAACAAATACAACTCATCACCAACAACATCATTCTCAAACAGAGTCGTTGACTGCGATTATTGTGAAGCGTGACGGACGGCGGATGAAATTTTGTCTCGAAAAAATTGCGGCGGCGATGCAAAAAGCATTTCACGCTTGTGGAGCGGATCGGGATGAAAGTTATTTATTGAAACTTGCTCAACTTGTTGATACAAAACTTGCGGAACGTCAGATGAACCAGCCGGAAGTGGAAGAAGTTCAAGATATGGTGGAGCAAGTTCTTGTTGAAGCCGGTCATGTTCGTACTGCGAAAGCGTACATGATTTATCGTGCGGAAAGATCGCGCGTCCGTGAACGTAATACACGGCTTATGCGGACGTTTGAAGATATAACGTACAAAAGTGCCGCCGACAGTGAAATTAAACGCGAAAACGCCAATGTCAACGGCGATACCGCCATGGGGACGATGCTCAAATACGGCAGTGAAGGCGCAAAACAATTTTATGAAATGTTCGTTCTAAATCCGAAACATGCCGCCGCACATCGTGACGGTGATATTCATATTCACGACCTTGATTTCTTGACCATGACAACAACGTGTTGTCAGATTGATTTATTGAAACTTTTTCACGGCGGATTCTCAACCGGTCATGGCGTGTTACGAGAACCGAATGATATTCAAAGTTATTCTGCTCTTGCGTGTATAGCGATTCAGTCGAATCAAAACGATCAGCATGGCGGTCAAAGTATTGTCAATTTTGATTACGGACTTGCTCCCGGAGTTGCGAAAACGTTTCGGAAATGTTATCGGCTTAATCTCGCAAAATCGTTGGAGTTGGCGGATGCCCTTAATGGGAAAACGGTTCAAGATTGGGAAAATTCGATAGATTCTGTACAAAAAAGACTTCTTGCGGAAGGTTATGTTCTCCGTTTGGAAGAGAACGCCGACTATTCGCAACGAGAATTTGAAATATTAACCGATGACGGATTCGACGCGAAATTGGTTCGATGTTGTCAGAATTATTCGTTGCGAAAATCATTAGAAGAAGTGGATCGGGCGACATTTCAGGCGATGGAAGCACTTATTCACAATCTGAACACAATGCATTCGCGTGCCGGAGCGCAAACACCGTTTTCAACGATCAATTACGGAATGGATATTTCACCGGAAGGCCGTATGGTTACGAAAAACGTACTGCTTGCCCATGAGCGAGGACTTGGCGGCGGTGAAACGCCGATTTTTCCGATTCATGTTTTTCGTGTCAAAAAAGGAGTCAATTGTTATCAGGGTGAACCGAATTACGATTTATTCCAACTTGCGTGTCGGGTGAGTGCGAAACGTTTATTCCCGAATTTTGCATTTCTGGATGCGCCGTTCAATTTGAAATATTATGTCGAAGGAAAATATGAAACGGAAATTGCGTACATGGGTTGCCGGACGCGGGTGATCGGCAATGTCCATGATCAGAATCGTGAAGTTGCGCCGGGACGCGGTAATTTGAGTTTCACGTCAATCAATCTTCCGCGAATTGCAATAAAATCGCACGGAAATATCGAATGGTTTTTTGAAGAACTTGACCGTAAACTTGATCTTTGTGTTGCGCAATTATTGGAACGTCTTGAGATTCAGTCGGCAAAAAAGGCACGGAATTATCCGTTTTTGATGGGCGAAGGTATTTGGATTGACAGTGAAAAACTCAATCCAGATGACGAGGTACGTGAGGTTTTGAAACATGGAACGCTTTCAGTTGGATTTATCGGATTAGCAGAAACGCTCAAGTCGTTGGTTGGATTGCATCATGGGGAGAGTGAGACGGCGCAAAATCTTGGGCTTGAGATTATTTCGTACATGCGGCATTATCTTGATGTTTATAGTAAAAAGACAAATCTTAATTTTACGCTTCTTGCAACTCCGGCGGAAGGATTATCGGGACGATTTGTCAAGTTAGACCGAGAGAGTTACGGCAATATTTCGGGTGTAACGGATCGGGAATATTACACGAACAGTTTTCATGTTCCGGTTTATCATTGTGTTTCGATAATGGACAAGATTCGGATTGAGGCACCGTATCATGCGTTGACGAATGCGGGACATATTACCTACGTAGAGGTTGACGGTGATGTAACAAAAAATCCCGAAGCGTTTGAAAAGATTATTCATGTAATGTGTGATTCTGGGATTGGTTATGGTTCGATCAATCATCCGGTAGATCGTGATACGGTTTGCGGTTACACGGGTGTTATCAAAGACAAATGCCCGCAATGCGGACGCGAAGAAGGCGACATCCCCTTTGAACGAATCCGCCGAATCACCGGCTATTTAGTCGGCACGCTAGACCGTTTCAACAAAGCAAAACGTCAAGAAGTCAAAGATAGAACCAAACACGATAAATAATTGTGCAATAATATAATATAATATTACAATGGATAGGTATTGACATGATATAAGGATTGGTGTAAAAGATTGTCGATAATGTTCATATACAGTTAAAAATGTAGGTGATTACTTGTCGCGATTATTATCTGAACTATGATTTATGTTATTGATACTTTACCTTGACATGACTTTATTTTTCGCAACGATTATTATAAAATTCATCATAAACAATTACACCGATAACAAGAACAATCAAATGAAATCAAACAATAAAACAACTCGCCGTAACTTTTTGAAACACACCGCTGTAACCGCTACAGCAATTACCGCAACCGCTGCAATATCTGTATCATGTATTAAACAACAAAAACATTTATCTACGGAGCCCAATAAAATGCCGATAAAACACAGATGTAAGATTACTGTATTGAGAAAGGAACTTTATTCTGACTTACAGGAACAATATCTTGCTGATCCAAAATCTGGAAAATGCCCTTACTTTCATGAAGGACAAGAATTTATTGTAGAAAACGAAGATTTTTTTCGTATGCTTAATGGTAAATTTTGTTCCGAAGCGTGGGATTGTATCAGCCGATATGTCTATACTGCGTTGCAAGGCGGTTCGATTATGCGCGGTTGGACAAACGATGAAAAGGTAATGATTACTTGTTGTAATGACGGAACACGACCCGTAATTTTCAAATTAGAACGTATTGACGAATAACTCGGAGGTAATTTTTATGAAAAAAGATATGGGTGCAAAGCTTATGGTTTATCCCATTCCCATTTATCTTATTGCTACATATAATGCGGACGGTAAAGCGAATGTTATGACCGTTGGCTGGGGCGGGGTTTGTTGTAGTAATCCTCCTTGTATTTCTATTTCGGTACGTAAAGCAACACATACTTATCATGCCTTGATTGAACGAGAGGCTTTTACTGCCAATCTGCCCTCTGAAGACTTTGGCAATGAAGTCAGCTATTTTGGCAAGGTATCAGGCAGAAACGAAAACAAGTTTGAACAAACAGGACTTACACCAGTTAAGAGCACTTTTGTTGACGCCCCGTATATTGAAGAAATGTTGATCAATCTGGAATGTAAAATCATTCAAATCCATGAGATTGGTTCGCATACTCAGTTTATCGGTCAGATTGTAAATGCCAAAATAAACAGTGATCTGAAAGAAGATGGTACGCCCATCATTGAGCAACTAAAACCGATTGTTTATGGTGTGGGAAATGATCATCGTTATTATAGAATCGGCGAAGTTATCATCCCAAAAGGTCAAAAGAATTAAAATAAAATATTGAATATTACCGAAGAACATAGCAACGAATTTATTTCTTTACTTGCCTGCTATTTACCTGACGTAACGGCATAGGTTTTCGGATCACGGATTAAACATTCGTCGCAACAAATTTCCGATTTTGATCTTGTGTTTTTTTGCTAACATGGATAAGAGGAAGGCGATATTCTCTTTGAACAAATCCGCCGAACCATCT
>JAITIZ010000686.1 GCA_031279215.1 Planctomycetaceae bacterium | reverse complement strand
CTATTCGCCTTGCCCGACCTTCCGAATCTATGAAAGGATATTGCGGTACAACATATTTGATATGTTTTTCACCAAACAGGGGAAACAAAAAATCACGTACAAAAAGTTCTTCACTTTCTGGCGTAATCCGGCTTTTGTAGGTTGTCAAGTATTCTTCCAAAGAAACGGTGTCTTTGGTTACCAACAAGTTGGTGTAGCCGGATAAAGTCGGATAATTGTATTTTGTTTTCTTTGTACATTTTTTTTTTCGTGCTTCTATCGCTTCTTCAATCCAATCTTCAATATTGTCCTTTATATCATTGTAAGCATCATAACTATTAGGGTTATAACATTTCACTACACTTGATAATTTTGTGCCATCTCTAAATTTAAATTGCTCAAACGGATTTGTTCCTTTATTACATTTCCCATTTCGGGGGCAATTTATGTTGTGAATATAAATGCCAACAAGACCTTTTCTTTCTTTCCACGCTTTTTGTATTTCATATTTTACCCACTTGCGATTGGCTGTTTCCTCGCCAACAAGGACAATAACACAACTGCGATATTTCATATTATCGTCAATCTATTTTTCAACAGCTGAATCACCTTTCTTTTTAACTTCTTCCCAATCATTTTCAGACACGGGTTTATTGCCTTCTATTACACCAATATTTCTTATCTGTGCTACTCTCATTACATCATTTTTGTAATGGAAACTGTAAAATACTTGTCGTTTAGCCATAATATTTATCTTTGTTTTGTTATATCATAATTATCAATACTTTGACTTTTATTGTAAGCATTGTCAATGTACTTTTGAGGATCGTTAAGAAAATCTTCTTCATTTATCAAAGATATATACGAACCTGTCAGATTATTAACAGTTTGACAAATGTTGCAAGAATACTCCTTTGGGAATCTGTTTTTCTTAATAATGTCATATAAATACGAATCATTTGTAGAAACACAAACACAGCCGTCTGAATTTCTGTGCGTTGGTCTTAACCAATCGTATCCACCACTTATTTCCATAACAACACCAACTACGCCATTGGTTTTTGATATTCGGTTTTCACGATTAGTCTCTTTTAATGAATACTCAATTTCCCAATCAATCCATTTGCTTTGTTTCATATTGGGCGAAATAATGACAATCATTACTGAAGTATCATATATCATATCTCGCAAGACACGACTAATATTATCCGTTGAAGTGTCCGTTAAATCAGGCGAATCACTTGTTTCGCCTTGGTAATAAGTAGCATCGTCGCCTAATGCCTCAATTATCTTGTCACGGAGGTCTTGTGCTTCACTATATTTGTACGAAATAAATGTTTTGTGTGCCATATCATTTGTAATTTATCGTTATACAATCTTTGAATTTTAATATTAAACTGCCTAATAGCAATAATACTACCATTGAACCGTAAAGCCACGCAATAGTTTTTGACCAAAAAACTTTGCAAAAACAATATTGTCCGCCTTGAAATTTTTGTATTGGCATCTCATACGGTTTTATTTCAACATCATTTTTAAGTCCACAAACATTGTTATACACACCTCTAAATTTTCGTTCTTGTTGTAAGTAATATGAATCCAAAAACCAAAAAAGCAGTGTCGGGGCAATACTCAAAAAGACAAACATAACATTTGCCGTGCTTGCATATATTGCCAACAATGCTGAAACTATCGTAATTGCCATTCCTTTGATCTGGAATGAGTTTGTATTCATTCGAGTTATAATATTTTGAATTAACTCTAAATGTTGTCTTTTTTCTTCTTTGTCTATGATTGCAGCCATTGTTTTAAATCTTTTGTAGTTCCGTTTGGATCCGTAACAATGAAATCAGTATCACTGAAAGAATATTTGAAAGAAATTACAGGATAAACCTGCAAATATTCGCTTCCTGAAAAATCAGTATAATCATTTTTTACAGGTAAAATAGCAATATGCTCAATATATTTGTGAGCATCTCCATATCCTAATTCCCAGTTACACCATTTGGAGGAAATGGCATCTTCGGTAGCCAAAAGGACAAACTTTTTGCTTGACTTTATCTTTTGTTTGATTTTTCGAGCAGTTTCACCGCTTGTCTTTTTAGGCATTTCTTCGTCCATCCAATCAACATAGATAGAAACTCCCAATCGTTTAAAAAGAGCAATTGCCCACCTTAAATCTTCAGTGTCGGAATGTTTGCGTGATAAAAACACCGTAACCTCATTATAATGACTATTACGAACTTTACTTTCATTTACAGCGTCTGAAAGTTTTTGTGCATTAAAAGTCCTAACATAAGACTCTCCAATGTTTCTTAATTTTGATTTTGTAATTAATTCCATAATATATAATTTTAATTGTGTATATTTTTTGTTATTTTTTCGTCTTCTATCAATGCAATTATTTGGTCGGCAATCCCAAAAATCAAAAAATCATTCCGATTTATTTTTAAACTTTTGGCAATAGCAATAATCTGTTCACGTTTAGTACAGCGTTTCCCACGCTCAATTTTACTGTACATTGGCGCATCAATATCCATTGCAACGGCAAATTGCCGTTGCAACATCCGTTTTTCATCTCTTAATCGTCTAATTCTACCTGCGAACAGCATAATAATAAATTTATAAATATTTTAAAATCAATTCGATACTCTGTTTAAAACAATCAAACATTTGTATTGTTAGAAAAACGCACAAAGGTACAAATTATTTCGTAATTGACTCATTAAAACAGGAACAGGAAAAAATTGAGGTGAATGGAATTATTCCCCCCGTTCCGACCTCTCGAATACTTCCCTGTTCCATTCGTGAGGTTTGTAATCGACATTGGACGGAATTTTCAGTTTTTATTATCATACCGCCAAATTTACTGGTTTTTCCTCTCGACAACTGCAATATCTTCCTCGCTCAGCCCATACAATTCATAAACCAGTTCGTCTATTTTGCGCTCCAAGGCGGTGGTATCTGCCGCCGAATTTTCACCCTTCACCGACATTATCTGCTCAACAAGAGAAATTATCGGCTGCTGTGCAGCGAGAGAAACGGTGGGAATGGGGAGTTGTAATAATGGTTCTTTATCTAATTGATAATTTTCGCCTTGCATTTTGCCCTTATGTCTTAACCAAAAAGCGATCAATTTCGAATTTAATAATCCTGTTAAATATTTATGGTTGAAACGATCGGTTTTGATAATGAAAAATGTTTGAGAAACATAACTATCAAAATCGGAATAAGAAAAAATGGGTACACCAACACATTTTCTTTGAACAATTACTTTTTCTCCCTTGAAAAATTTCTCTTCTCTCGCCCTATGTAATCCATAAGGTTTATTATCGGAAGTAAATACGCTTAAAAACTGGTCTAAATGTTTTTTTAATTTGGGGTACTTATCCATACTACTCAAAACCTTAAAACTTGAATCAGTATAAATAATCCACAAAACATTTTGATTATCTGAATAATATTTATGGATTTGCTCTGTCGTAAAATACGGTTTTATCAATTTCATTTCAGAATCTGATAAAATTAAAGATTTCATTTCAGAATCCGATAAAGCAAAAATTCCTTGTCCTTCGACAAAATTATTGCCTAATATTTTTTGATTTTTTTTATTGAGAAAATCTTGCGGAAAAACAAGTCCTTGTGCTATTTCTTTTTCTGTTAAATAAACGCAATTTTTAGAAATTTCATTAAGAAATAAATCTATTGAATCTGAATTGAAAGTCAAAAATTTATCATTGTAATTTTTTCGCAAAATTGTTGGTTGTAAATAAGTTGTTTTCCCATTTTTATTTTTGTGCAATAAATCAAACACATCATTTAGTATGGTATTTCCTGATAATTTCCGATAATCAAAAATGTAATTATCAATGCGACTATTTTTAGCAAATAACATTACCATTGTTTGAATACTTGCACTTTCAAAAATCATAAAATTGCTAAAATCAAGTAATTGTTTTATTTGAGTATCAGAAATCACTTTATTTCTCATTTTACTCGCCCCGCTACTTGTAGTCCAATTATTTGTTGCAATAAAGCATAAAATTCCATAATTTTTAAGATAATCTATGCCTTTGCAAGCAAATAAATACCACAAATCCATTTTCCCTTGATAATACGGACTTGTTTTGTATTGTTCAAAAAGCGTTTTTGAAATTCTTCCTTCTTTAAGATACGGCGGATTACCAATCACAATATCAAAGCCGTGAAAGCCGAACATAATACTGCTGTCGAAAAATGGCGAGCAGTAGCAGACATTAAAAGGATTCCATGCGCGGATTTTGTCAATTTCTTCGCCCGTGAAGTT
>JAITIZ010000297.1 GCA_031279215.1 Planctomycetaceae bacterium | reverse complement strand
TTGAAGACTTTGAAATGATTTTTGTAGCGAAATATTGAGTTTCTTGGAAAATTCGAGTTGTTCAACCATTTGCGCAACGGCTTCAACATCGAATTTTTCGTCAACAACAGTAAGAATCTCTTTTTTAAACATTTCCAAAGAATCGTCGGAAATATTATTATTTTCAGTTGGATTTTCCTGTATTTGATTCATTGTTTTTCAGGTTGTAATCAATTCGTTGTTTTCAATACGTTCAATGGCTCTGGTGTAACGAACACCCGGATTGAGTGATTTTGCCATGTCAAGGGAACGTTGTAGTTCTTTATTGTTCTCCAATTTTTTCATTATTACCGCACGGTTAATCCAGCCAGCAGTGTAATCAGGAAAAATCTCTAATGCGGAATCAATTAAAAATATCGCATCGTCCATAAGTCCCACACGGGCATAAACAAATGACGCCCGATTCGAAAGATGAACAGCTAAAAATTCTTCGTGTGATAATATTTTAATCGGTTGACCATGTAGTTGTCGAATGGAATATTCATACATTACACTACTATGACGTGTTGTTTCAATAAATATCGGAATTTCTCCGTCCATATAAACCGGAGTAGTATGACCTTCAAAAAGGGCAACTCGCATTGGTAAACCAACCGTTTCACCTAACGCCAGATGAAGTGTTGTTAAACCGAGACAAGATCCCGCACGATTAATTAGTGTTCCGCATAACGTAAAACATTCCCATTCAGGTTGCGTTACCGTATAAAAACCAGATAACGATGAAAGGTATCGTCGAAATGATCTTGCCGTTTCAAAAGCCGATATATTGTGTCCACAAACGATCCAATCGTGAAACTTATTGACCAACACTTCCAAAGTAGTACATGCCGAATTAAAACATTCATCTTCAAACTGAAATTGTTCCAGTAATAAAAGATTTTTGGTTAATTCAGGAAATGTTTGCGGTATTGACATTTTTCGTTTCTGACAACCATGAAACATTATTGAGCCCAAGTTCCTTTAATCGTTTTCTTGCGTAATCGGCGGCGGTTATTTGCGCATAAATAAGTTTACAATAAGTATCCGAAGGCTGGAAAATGCAACCGGTATCCGTTAAATTGGCAGCATAACACCCTCCATTACAACGCCGAGCAAGGGAACAATTTTGACATTTAGGACGAATATCTTCTGTATGATTAAGAAGTGTCAAACGATTTTGAATTTCCGTAAAACCATCAAAAATATTTCCCAAAGCATATTTTTTCACTTGGTCTTTTGCCGCAAACGCTAATTTCGTACAACCGTATAATGTCCCATCAGGTGCAACAGCAATTCGTCCGCTTCCTGCTCCGCAACCCCAACCGGTTGAAATATTGGCGGCGTAGGCTTCATCAATCAAACCAACTTCCACAAGACCAATACGAAGACGGGGATTTTCATTATTGATGCGTTCTTGCAACAAAAACTCAAATACTTCTTTCAATCCAAAACAGTAATCACCAATTTGTTCATCCGTCCAATCAATTCCTGTTGCAAAACCGATTACAAATTGGTTGATTTTAAGTTCCTGATGTAAATTCCGAATATTTTTGGCAAGGCGTTTCACTGTTTTAGGTAATACCGTAACTCTTGCTCCTTGCCAAGGTTGATACGATTTCAAATGCGGCATTTTTTGGCGAAGTATTTCATATTGACTTTGCCCGTTGCGCATTTTACGGCAAGCGTCGTTGGTCTCTTTGGTTCCGTCAATACTCAACAAAAAACGACAATTATTATCACGAAAAAAACGCAAGTGTTCCTCATTCAATAAAATTCCATTTGTTGTAATATTAAATCCAATACGTTTAGTTATTTCTTTTTGTAAAGCATAGCGAATAACAGAACGAATTAATTCAAATTCCAAAAGCGGTTCACCGCCAATAAAAGTCAATTCAACCCATTCCGAATCCCGACTCTGTTCAACCAAAAAATCAACCGCACGAAATGCCACTTTTTTACTCATGTGATCATATTTCTCGCTGCTATGTTCAAAACAATACGAGCACGACATATTACACGCCGTCGTAATAATTAACTCTTGTTTAATAATGGATGGAAAATACGAAAGAGACATTAAAACACTAGACCTTTTCTCTAACCCTATTTGAACACCGAAAATATATCAAAAACGCTTTATTTTATAATTCCCTAAATTGCGTACGTTCCGTATTTTAAGTTAGAGAAAAGGTCTACTAAGGTTGCGGTGGGTCTGGCTTTTGACTAAATACAATGCATTCTTTTTCTGTTGAGGATGGACATTTTGTGTACGTTTTAGAGCATCCTGTATACGTTGTACTCTCATTATTACAATTTACTGTGGAACGACAATTAAAACTATTATCACATTGAAATTTTTCATTCGATTTACACTTAAAGTCGTCTTTGTTTTTGTTGTCACCACATTCAAATTTACTGTTTCCTGCTTCACACTGAAATTGATCCTTGGTTGCTATGCATTTAAACTCATCTTGACAATTAAAAGTACCTCCTTTACCATCTTGATACCAGCCACAAATAAAATCTCCAGGTGCTTCATCTCCATTTCTATCATAATTACCATTGCAAATATAACCAACTTGGTTAGGTGTTTCACAAGTTTTACCTCCGGAACAATCGTGATTTTTCGTACAGGTAAACTCATTAGAACACTGAAATATATGACCTGCTACACATTCATGTGACTTTCCTGCACACTGAAATTCAATTCCCATACATAAAAAATCACTTTTTCCATCACAAACAAACGTTTGTTGTTCATTTCCTTTACAACGAAAAGTAGAACAGTCAAACACAAAAACATCTTTACAATCATGTCCTACTTCTTTAGGACAGTCAACATTGTCATTAGCATACATTGAGCATCCATATTTGCTGGTGTCAGATCCTGCTGGACAGTTAAATCGTTGTACCTCTTGATCACAAACAAATCCACCTTGTGTTTGATTACAAATGAAAATGGCACTCGGACCTTCAGCTGGAAGGCAATTTGATCCAACAAATAATTCGCCAGTAAAACATTCACTCTCTGCTTTTGTAAACTGACTTATTTTTGTTGCAAGTTCGAAAAGTTTATTTCTCGTTTCCAATCTGTTGTTTATTTGGAAAATCTTTGAGTATAAACTATAAAAATTTTTATCTATATCTGAATTAATATTTTCGTTTTTGTACATATATCACCTTTTACTTTCTTAATGAATACCTAGAACGAACCCAAAACACTATTTCTTATATGGCAAAAATTTTTAAGTTTTGTATCCCATTTTTTAATTGTGAAAATATTAATGATTTTCCCCAAAAAATATGAGTATCAATCGCGAGAAATATCGAACGGATATTCAATTGCGGACAGAACTAAAGAGGAAATATTAGTTAAATTATTCTTCGGAATATGCACATTTAAAATTGCAACAAACATCGGAACAATTGGTCTGTTATTTCTTTGGGGCAAATTGGAAATTTTGGGGCGAACTGCTTCAATGGTAGTATTAGCAGACGCCAATATCACGTTATTTTTATCAATAACTTCACATTCCAAAAACACTGTACGTGGAGGTTCCAGTGAATTTTTGTAATCATAAAACACCTTAATTATGTCATATTCAACAGTGTCTTCTATTCTTATTTTAAATAAATCAACATTAGTCAAAGAACCTAATAAATTAAATTCCGACATTTCATATTCACGATAATTCGAGAAATCTCCCGAAATATCTAATTTATGTTTTGTTTTCAAGCCATAACGATTAAAAACTAATGATACTACAGGTAAAACTACGAGTCCTCCCAATACACTCCATTTGAAAAATAAGCGACGATTTAATTTTGATTTTTTATCTGTTTCATAAGAAATCAAATTTTGACCGATTTCTTGTTTATTATTGACTGAATTTTTACATTCTTTCATGTTAATACCCTTATTTAATAATGATTTAACGAAAAAAACCGATTTAACGTAATATTAATAAATTGTACATTTTTAATCATACCATTGTGTGTAAAATATTTCATCATGACGTTTTTTCATATATGAATTAACTCTGTTACTAATCAAAAACATCTTACACCCCTCTTCTCCATGAATAAAAATGTTTCCAGATTCTAGATAATTTATAGCGGGACACCCGCCACCACAAACTTTTTCATAATCACAACCTTGACATTTTTTTCTTGGTTCAATTTTATCATTTAGGCAATGATAACGATTCTGTATCCACGTGAACCCTTGAAACACATTACCAAACGGCAAAACACCTTTACCAGATCCCATAATCGTACACATTTTAGAGCAACCGTATAAATCACCCCAAGGATCAACACAAAAACGTCCGCGTCCTGCTCCACAACCAAAAGGAACCTCTTTTATGTCGCCAATAGTTTCCTCTTCAAATGTTGTGATTCGAAAATATTGTTTATTGTATTTCATTTCCAAATACAATTCACAAACATCTAACATTCCTTGTTCATATTTCAACAAGTTTTCGTCCGACCAGTCCAAACCGTGAGCATAACCGATAATAAACTGATTGATTCCATTTTTCCATAATTCGTAAAGATTATCACGAAGCCGTAATGTTGATTCCGGCGTTACGCTCATTTTTGTTCCCATCCACGGTTGGTATGATTTTATCATTGGCAACCGTTCCATAATTAAATCGTATGAGCTCGTTCCGTTGGGAAATTTTCGGTAACGGTCATGGTCTTCTTTTGCCCCGTCTAAACTTAACAAGTATTTGATTTTGTGTTCCGCCATCCATTTTGCCCGTTCTTCGTCAATCAATGTTCCATTAGTGGTCATGTCCCAACTAATTGTTTTTCCCGCATCTGCCGCTTTTTTGTTGGTATACGGAACAATTCGTTGAATAAGGTCAAACCGCATCATCGGCTCTCCGCCAAACAACAAAATCGTTAAATCTTTAATATTCCGTGACGTTTGAATCAAAAAATCAACTGCTGCAAATGCCACTTCATCGGACATATCAAA
>JAITIZ010000677.1 GCA_031279215.1 Planctomycetaceae bacterium | reverse complement strand
TTCAGGGCTTGTTAATTAGTGTTGATTTGTAACCCACCCCTGCGGGATGGGCTATAATACTAACGCCCTTTCAGGGCTACTATGGTTGTTCTCTACAATTAGTCCACTGATATATTACATTCCTTTAAATTATCCAATTATTTTCAAAATTCAAGCCCCCCAATATTAGAAAATAAATCTATCCGTAGAATTTTTGTTTTACCCTCTGATTGACAGTGAGGCGAAAAAGTTGGAAAATTATTGATGTTGTTTAAGGTCTGCCCTTTCTGAATTTTTATTTTTGTGTATTGGGCATTTTCGTATTTTCATAGGTTTCTGTTTTTTGGGTTAATCAATTCGATGAAAAAATTTATCATTCTGTTTTCTATTATTATTCTGATTTTGACCGCATTATCTGTTTCGGCTCAATCTCCGTTGAATGTTCGGGAATTTGGGGCGGTTGGCGATGGTCAAACCGATGACACCGCCGCATTTCAAAAAACACTCGATACCGCAGCAACCTCTGATTCTCAGGTTGTTTCTGTTCCGCGCGGTAATTACCGTTTCGAAGGTTCCTTGAGAGTACCGGACGGCGTAACACTTAAAGGCGTTTGGGAATCCGTGCCGTCTCATATCGGGATTCGGAATCAAGGACAAGTTAGACCAACCGATGACGGAACAACATTGCTCGTAACCAGCGGACAAGGAAAAATCAATGATCCCCCGTTTTTAACCCTCAATACCAATAGTACTCTCAAAGGTATTTGTATCTATTATCCCAACCAAAAAGAAAATGATATACCAACCGAATATCCCTGGACAATCGCAATGAGAGGCAAAAATCCGGCAATTCTCGATTGTGAACTCTTAAATCCCTATCAGGCAATTGATGCAACCCAAAATGAACGGCACCTCATTCGGAATATCAGCGGACAACCATTGCGACTCGGTATCTATGTTGATTCAATTTATGACATCGGACGGATTGAAAATGTTCATTTCAATCCGTGGTGGAGTATGAAACCCAAACTGCTCCAATGGCAAATGGAAAACGGTGAAGCGTTTGTTTTTGGGCGTTCCGATTGGCAGTATGTTCACAACACGTTTTGCTTCGGTTACAACATCGGTTATCGTTTCGTCGAAACAAAAAACGGTGCTTGCAATGGTAATTTTCTGGGAATTGGGGCGGACGATTGTTATACGGCGGTTGTTGTCGATCAGTCTGCTCCAATGGGGTTGCTGATTACAAACGGTGAATTTGTTTCGTTCCACGGACCGGAACCGACAATGGTTCGGGTCCGTAACCAAAATCACGGAACCATTCGGTTTTCCAATTGTGCCTTTTGGGGACCATGCCGTCAGATTGCAGTTGCGGAAGGACAGGGAACAATCGGTTTTTCAGACTGCACGTTTGTACAATGGGGATTCAAGGACAAAGAAGACGGAAAACCAAACGAAAAAGAACGACTCGAAATATCGGCAATTCAGGCTCTTGGCGGTAATCTGATTCTTCGCGGTTGTGAGTTTCAGGATAAAATGCCGCAAGTGTTGATCGGTGAAAATGTACGAAAAGCAATTGTTACAGGAAATCTGATCCAAGGCAAAGAACAAATCGAAAATAAAGCCGGAGAAAAACCGGAAATCATTATCCGTGATAACGCTTCAGGAAATTGAGAATAATTCGCTGAAATATCGTAATATTTCAGTAATGTTTACTGTGTAAAGGGAACTTCTAAAAACATCAGGAACGCAGTCGTCTCGACTGCACATTGCCTATAAAAAGTGCAGGCGAGACGCCTGCGTTCCTAAAAAAATGAGTTTTTAGAAGTTCCCTAAAATGTAAAGCATAGAGTATAAAGAGTGTAACGAGTATAATCTGATTCAGAGTTGTTTATCGGCAACACGATGTTTGGGTTGATCCGCCCATTTTTTCCATCGGGTAATTTTTTGTTGCGTGATTGATGTTTCATTGGAATACGATTGACCGAAATCGAGAATTTCAATATCTTCTCCGGCTACTTTGGGAAGACCAGCTAATGCCGCCAGACGAACGCTGTTGCTACGGTCATCAAGAAAACCAATCAAAATCGGCACAAAAATTTCATCACCGAGTTCCGCTATTTTTCGGGCAACTTCACACCTAATTCGTGAATCGGACGACAGTGTTAAACGCCGGAATGTTTCTTCGCCGGCAGGATCACCTAATTGATGTAACGCCGCTGCCGTTTCAAGTTGAATTCGTGCATCATTTTGCAGTAATTTGGTTTCGAGTTTTTCTATGATTTCAGTACGTTCTTTTTCAAAATCATCAGGTTCCGCCCGGTCGAATATTGCAAGAACAGCCTTGAGAGAACTTTGAAATACATTCCGGTTCGGATCGTACAATAATTCAATCAGTTTCGGTAAATCACAACCATTACCAAATTCCTGAAAAATCTCACAGGCAAAACATCGAAGTTTCAATGATTCGGATTGAAGTAATTGTGTTGCCTGCCGTTTCGCTAATTCAGAATCGTTTTTTCGGATCACGTCAAGAAGGGACACCAGAACAAAAGAATCCGTTTGATGATTGGTTTGATCTTCAATTCGCCGAAGAGTCAGCCTGTCCATACTGCGAGCAGAAGACCACCGAACCAGTTCCGATGCGGCTTTGCGTTTTTCATTGACATCACCGGATTTAAGTTGAACAATCCATTCAAAAACCGGAGTTGTTTCCGCTAAAACAGAATCAAGCGATTCAGGAATTTTTCGCCGTTCAAATTCGTACAAATAATTCAAAGCTGGAAGCAATTGATCTTCCAAACTTATAAACCGGTTTCGGATGTCTTTTCGTTCTTCCGGCAAACAGTTTGTACGCTGCCAATCGTTAAGACAATACCGGATTTCATCAAGAATCAAATTATTCGGAAGAATCGGAGAAATTACAGAAATTCGTTTTGACGGAAAAAATTCGTTATCCTGCTGATTTTGAGAATACGATTCGGCGGAATCAATCACTTCGTGAAAACGCCGAGCCAACTTTTCATATTGTTCCGTTTGATTTTTCGGTAAATCCAACGGATTTAATTCTTTAACTGTAATTCCATATTTCGCAAGAATTTCGAGAGCCTGTTGACGAGTTGTTAGGTGTTGACTTTTGGCGGCGTCCAATAAAAGAGAACCGCTTTCTTCAAGAGACCAATGACTCAACGCATTTAATGTTGCCTGCCGGACTTTTTCATAATAATCATCTATCATTCGTCTTGCCAGTGTAACAGTTTGCGGTGAACACCGGTCAGCAAACGCCTTCACCGCTTCAAACCGGACATTGGAATCTTGATCGTCAACCATTGGAAACACGTCTTCGAAACACCCTAGTTTTCGGAGTGCTTCCACCGCTTTCGCCCGATTGGACGCTACTGAATCACGAAGTTTTTGCTTAATCATCGGAACCGCTTCCCGACAACCCGCATCCGCTAATGCAGTCATTGCAGCATGACGTACCATCATTTCGCCGTTCAAATCACGTTGAACGAATGTCCAAATTTCAGGGTCTTTCCAAAGTCCCAATGTTCGGATCATTTCAATACGAATATTCGGATTGGTTTCGCGCCGGACGTATTCGAGATAGGTTTCCGGTAACCGAAATTCCCAACCGCCGACAGAATTACCGTCTCGTTTTTTCGGAGGTGAATGTTGACGCCAAAGTTTAGCGGTTTGCCAGCGTATTTCAAAATTCCGTGCGAAAAAAGGTTCTAAAAAACACGGATGTTCCCAAGGTTCCAGTTGTTCCGCCAACGCAATAAGCAGTTCCAACCACAGAGCAGGAATTCCCGGTTCGACGGTTCTGACTTCAAGCCCCGTTTGTTCATTTTTCGTTTCAACTTCGCGCTCTTTGAATTGTTCCAACAAAGAAATCAAAACATCAGGTAATACCGTTTGCAATGTCCCCAATGTTTCCGCAGCAGCGCAACGTAATTCATTTTTCAGTGATTTATTCTTGACTATTTCAATCAATTCCTTTTCCATCAAAGAATCACCATCACGTCCCATTAAAATAACAGCGTTTGCCCGCAGAACACGGTAAGAAGCTCCTTGATATTGGGGGTCACGCAAAAATATTTCAGGATTTCCGCGCAACTCGGACGGAATACGGATTAGGTGTTCCATTTCCTGATGGAACCAACGCCATGTCGATGGTAAACCGGAAGAGTATTCGTAATTAAAATTCTTTTGTTTTTGAATTTCTTTATTGGACATATTGAGCCGATTGATTTCATCTCGACGTTTCCGATCCGCCTCATTTTGATTCGGAAACGGGTTTTTCATTCCATTTTCTTTCCAGTAATCCAACACAATATTTTTCGTCCAAATATTTTTAGAAAGAATCCGTTCCTGCTCCTCATCCGTAACTAATTCCAATTCCGGTTCAGATACCGCCGCCGTTTCCGTAATTAACTCTGTTTGGGTAATTGGTTCTGTTTCCGAGATTGAGTCCGTTTCGGTAATTGATTCCGTTTCCGATATTGATTTTGTGATTGATTCCGATACCGATTCTGTGATTGATTCTGTGATTGATTCTGTTTTTGCAACTGATTTTATTTCAGCGGAAGAATCCAATGAGGAAGAATCCAATGATTTCTGTCGGTCTTGCGGAACAATATGCGAAACAGGAACAATTTGCGAAGCAGGAACAATTTGCGAAGCAGGAACAACTTGCGAAGCAGGAACAACTTGTGAAAGATGTTCCATAAACGGATCAGGCGGTAATTCGTTGGAAACAGCCGCTAAAAAAGGATCGATAAATGTTTCTGTTTTGTTAAATGTTCCGGTGTTGTTGGGCGTTTCTGTGTTAGGCGAAAGAGCCGGCGTTTCCGGTAAATACAAACTTTCCACCGGTACGGTTAAAGAACAACCGGTGAAAAAGGACAATATTCCTATTATCAGAACAATAATTTTTTTTGCGACATCCATTTCGCTAAATAATTTCTTTTTTTTCTAATATAGCTGTTTTTTTTGAATGTTTGAAATTTGTAGTGGTTCCGATTTCAGAGGTAGGCGGCCGTAGGTGAAAGCCTTTCGCTGAAGGGTTTTCACCTACGGTTGCCTACCTTCCGAAAACATAATCCGAAAACATAATGGTAATATAAAAACAACCAATTGATAATTAGGATTGAGTATATTCTGGAAATTGGGGAGTTAATCTGTTTGCAGATGTTTGCGGATAAATAAAAAGGTAAGCGGTGTTTTATCGAAACGCTGTGCCGGTTGCTTCGTTGGGCGGTTACTGAAAGTTAGTTACAATTATTTTCAAACGCCGCTTCCCGAGATAATCACACTAAGTTCGTCACTCATTTTTTGAAGCGCATCACGAATTGCGGTGAAATTTACTTTGAGTTGGGGTTTGTCATCTTTTGGTTTTGTTTTCGTGCTGGAGCCGGACATGCTGGGAGACATTTCACTCATGGAATCCATACTGGAGATGGAACGTTGTTTGTTTGGGTCTTCCGGCGGTCCTTCATCAAGGACTTTGAAAAGCGGTGTAACTAATTTCACGGTTGAGTTGATTTTTGCCGTTATTGGATCTTCTGTGGAAAGTTTTGAAAGAACACCGACATCAATTTTACCGGTCAAACGTGCGCCGCGTATTCCATACGTTACATTAAGAATATTTGATTTGATACTTTGTACTGCACCGGTAATTTCGAGTTGTTGTTCTGGAGTGAGTAAGGCAAACTCCGGTTCTATCACAACGGGAGACATTGCTGAAATATTGGTAACTATTTCACCTTTTGTTACTCGTGCTTTATCTCGAAGTTGTGTAACCATTTGGAGTTGTGATTCAACAGTTGTTTTCATTAGTGTAATCAGTAGGTCTCCGATTTGCTGATACTGTTGATCGGTCAATGTTTTTTCCGAATCCGTAAAAAACAAATCACCGAAAATTTTGGCGGCATAGGTTCGTATTTCGATTGTTTCCAGATTATTTTCAATTATTTCGGACAAGACTTTTACAACTTGCCCATTAGTTCCAACCGATTTCAAGGCACCAAGTCCATCCAATGCGTGTAAACGGAACCAATCGGTCATTTCTTGATCTTCTTTATTTCCATTCTCTTTGGGTTTACCTGATTGAATTATTTCAATGAAAAGATTGGGAATGGTCGTATTTTTCAACGTTTCATCGGTAATTCCGATTTCGGCGAACCGAACAATTCCAATCAGAGATCCAAGCTGAATGAATTTCGGATTTTCTTTTTTCTGATATTCTTCGATCAAATAGGGCAATGCTTGAGCGTAAGGTGTTGGCGGATTACCTCGTCCGGCGGGTTCACGTTGTGCGAGTTGTCCGATTGTGAGGATGGCGTTATATCGGGCGGTTGGTGTAACGTTATTATCTGCCGCCATTTTTTTGAGAGTATTGAACGATTTAGTCAACAAATATTCCCGTGCATTTCCTGCAGCGTCCCGAAGATCTTGAGACAAAAATTCTTTAACAAAAGTCTGTTGTACCAAACCGGTATTTTCTGTTCGTGTCCAACGTGCAAAGTAATATTTATCGAAAAAAGTGTCCAAACCGGCACGATCTGCATCAACACTACCTGCTTTGAATGCCGAAAAAATTGTTGCTTTCCGTTCGGCTTGGGTCTCATCAACCTCCCAACCGACTGCTAACACCATTTGAGACGGTGCTGCACTTACAAAAAACAATTGAAACAAAACAGCAAAAAACAGAACAACTAATTTCATTTGACAACGAAATTGATAAAACATTGGGTAATTTCCTTTCAGTTCAAAATCAATTCAAAACAACCGTAAAACCCCTAAACATAATCGAAAACAGAATTATGTATAGCATACAAACTTTGCAAATACCTTGTCAAGAGAAACCTGAAATTTTTCTGATAATTTCGGAACTTTGGAAAATATAAGTAAGTAAAGGTGTAGGCAAAATGAAAATACCGCTAAAAAATTTCAGTGGAATTTTTTCGTATATTTGTATTATGTTTTCCAGACCCGTTTGCGGTTTAGTTTACTTTTGAGGATATTGGTACAGATATTAATATCATCAACGATCTGAAAATCATACATTCCAACACAAATAAAATCCGCACCGTTTTCAAAAGCAAAACGAAAACCGTCTTGGGGGGTGATGGAACCGGCAGCAAGAACTTTGAATGCGATCCAGGGTTCTGATCGGTTGTTCATAAATTCGATGGTTTCGTTTGGATCACGGCAGAAAATATTATCATGTTCTTCTTGTTTTGGTTTTGCGGACCAATATTGATGGTGGTGCAAGGTTTTCATCCAGTAATCGGGAATAATTCCTTGAGCAACACAGGCTTGTAACGTCTCGATTCGGTGAGCGGCAATACCAACTGGAATTTCGTTTTTTCGGGTGAGTTCAACACACTGAATTATTGTTTTGAAATTTTTTTCCCGAACAAGCCGGTCAGCTGCTTCGCCTTGAAGAACAACTGATGATGCGTCATGGTCGATTGATTTCTTGAAATTTGCTAAAATCTGTTCTGATGTTTTACCGCTACAATTAGTCATAAATTGCAGGGTTCCATCGGCTTTTTCCCAATATTCGTTAACCAGTTCGCAAAGACTGGGGTTCATCAAAAACGTATTGATTCCGCAAGCTTCTGCCAGTTTGAATGTTGCAAAGGTTTTTTCTTTTGTGTGATAGGCTCGCACAAGATCAGAAACATAAAGCAAATCACGCGCATGCGCAAAACCACTAACAAGATTACCGCCAAGAATTACACGACTCATTGGTAATTGACAAAGTGTTGATTCGGGAATTTTTTCTTTCAAGTCTGAAAGTTTTGACCAATTCGTATCTTTTCGTGTGGCGGACGAAAGAGCATCCGCATCATTTTTTTTCGTTTCAGCAAGAATGTTCTCTTCATGACTCAAGGCACTCACCGTAAGTCCGCCAACGATGATTTGACCAAATACTTCCCGACGTGTTGTTTTTTTCATCATTTTACAAATTGATAGTAAAGGTTATAAAAAAATTAGTAATCTATCAGTGAAATTTTTGTGTGAAAATCCTTCGGCGAAAGGCTTTCACCTACGGTCGCCTACCTATTTCTGGTTCAATGTAAGTCTTTGTATTACAAAGACTTATGAAAACATGTAAGCGGTTGTTCACTGCCCCGTTCACTCCTCAAAACGGCGTTGTTCACCGGGGACAGGAAGTGATGTTAAAGTCTTGATTACAAACAAGTTATGAATCATTACGACGCAAAAATCCTGATTGTTTTATATTTTTTTAAGGAAACCAGAATCTTGAAAACAAATGGGTAGTTTAGGTATTCCATAAATTTTGAAAACTCTTAATTTTACGCCTTTATTTCATAAATTATCTTTTTCTCAAAAATATGAACCAATCATGTTTTTGTTACTGAAATAAAATTGGTTATAAAATTATTTTGTATAAGATTACAATTCTTAACGGAAATAGTTATTTGAAAAACTTTTCTGACGTAATTGCAATCTGATATTCTTCGGGAGTGCCGAAGGGCAAATGGAAGTCAACTTCGAATTGATCAAGATGATTTCCATTTTTTGCTAGAATATTGTAAATGCCGCTAACAAAATATTCGTTGTACGTACAGGTTGTAAAGTATTCTTTTGTTGCGTTTATAAAAATTGTTTTATTTTTGAAATAATATGAGCCGCAAATTGCTCTGTTACTTACCGCTTTTTTTTCAATAGTACCGATGATGTTTTTATTGTTATCATAACATAAAAAACTGTATTTTGGATCGTGTGATTGGAAGGTTAATAATGCTCCATCAACAAGTTGACGTTTTTTTTCATCGCGGCAAAAATCATAAAACGTATGGCATTGAAACAAGTGATCGCAATCATTGAATACAATTGGTAACTCGTCGTCAATTTCTTTACAACCTTCAAGACATGTAAGCACCGCACCATTCAAGACGTCATCAAGAACACGTATAATTGCATCAGGATAAAATTGTCTGATAACAGAATCAATTTGAAATTGTTCAACATGTTCTTTGAGTGTAACGAAAATAATACTTTTGAGCGGAACAAAATGAGATATTGATTCGGTTGCCCAATAAAAAAACGGTTTACCATGTAATGGAATGAGTGGTTTAGGTTGCGAAAATCCCATCTCTGAAAAACGCGAACCACGACCACCCATCGGCATAATAAGATGAATAGATTGTGAAATCATAATAATTGACCTTCCCGTTCAGAACGACGATAACGAAATTTTACAGCCATTAAATGCTGATTTTTGTTGATTGATGAGTTATGTGTAAAATTTGTTGATTTAACTTGTAATATCGCCATACCTATTATTTTGCAGAATGATATATCTTTCATAAAATTCTGCAATAGCAAGAGGTAACACAAATAGTGCGCCCAAAAACGGACATATTACATACAACCAACTTTCAGATGGAACCATTAAAAAAACAACACATGAATAACCAAAGTAGAGTAGTGTGACACATGCAGATTTAGGAATGTAATAATTTAAAAGCAAAATCATTATTAAAACGAGAAAGTGAGGAATACAAGCCCAAAAATACTTGGTCTGCTTAGGATAAATATAGTTATGAATTATCGGTAAGTACCTGGATTTTTCGGGAATATGAAATTTTTTCATGCAAGGAATAAATATATCGTTACTGTACATATTATTATCTGGAATAGTAATTCCTGTTTGTGAATTTCTGGATACGAAGTAAATAGGTCTGTTAATACCGTATAAATTCATCGCGAAACGGGTACGAGTTTCAATGAAAATACCCGGATTATCTTTAATCAATCTTAACATTACTCTACGAAACCTGATTGTTTCATTTTTAGGACTGTTCCAAGTGTGATTCATTCTTAAGCATGAACTTGCAAAACCTGGTGATAAATGCCCCTTTGGTGTAATACGATTTTTTTGATATTTTTCAAGATCAAAAAAGTAGTCCATAACAGCATAAGTTTCATTAGGATTCGAATCTTTTAACTCAGGATGAAAATAAATGTAACAAGCAACGCATTGGAATGGAACAACATGTTTATACCATGGCTGGCTTTTATGCCCGAGTATAAAGTTAGAAGCTAAAGTTATACTTATGATACAAACACATGGCATAATTCCATTTTTTAGAAATTTATCGTATTGCCATTGAAATGCATTGAATAAAATAATGCATGCAACAATAAATGCTAATAAAATTCCTTGCGGATGTAATATAGTTGTCACTGATGTAGTAATAGTAATTAAGAAAAGTAAAGGGGAAGAGTATATTTTATCTTTTGGTTTTGATAAAAGGATAAAAAGAAATATTGCGGTAAAAGTCGTAAAGATTGCATAAGGTGTCTCGCGAACAAGAGCCAAAACAACAACATGAAATGGAATAGAGATAAGTAGGATTGTATTAAGAACAATAATTGGAATGATAGATTTTGAATAGTTATAAATAGTCTGTGCTGTTAAAGCAATTAACGACGCCACAAGACTATATTGTATAACCATGAAAAAATTATAGTGAGGTATAAGAAATAATTGATAATGTAAATAGGGCATGTAATGTCTTATATTACCAAACAACCATGGTTTTCGGCTGCATTCCTCTAAGCCACGAGGAATCCAGTAATATGAATCTATATAGAGAAAACCCGGACTTAAGAAAAAATAAGCGATGCTGTATAAAATACTCCAACTGATAAAGTGTTGCCAGAATATGCGATTGGCTCTGTGTATGTTACTAATAACAGTGAATAGTATCAATGATATAAAAAACCACTCAACAAGAATAACTTGAACGAGCATAATTATTTTTCGTTTACCTAATCCGATTGTTGCAAGGTGCATGTAGTTCCATCCTGCCAGTAATGCTAATAAACATCCGGCAATAAGTGAAAAAATAAGCATAATCTTTTGCCTTGAAGACATCTGGCAATCGCCTGTTATAAACGATAGTATCCAGTTTAATGTACGGGTATAAGCGGAATCAGGTGTTTCGTTGTTTTGTGAATGTTCTGTTTTCATAATAATTTTGATTGTTATTGGTTAATTAGTTAAGGAGTTTTACAAAGAGTTCAAATAGTTGAAACAAATCTCTTTGTTGTTGAAAATGTAAGTTGAAATATTAGATGTATTCAATACAATCTAAAAATTAACAACTTGTAAAATGGTAACGTCTTTAATTTTTGCGGCGTTGATTCCTTCTGGTGAATCTTCGAATATTATTGTTTTGTCTGTTGATATTCCGAAGTGGTTTATTGCTTTTAAAAA